>BNVB01000068.1 GCA_025997795.1 Spirochaetia bacterium
TCGGTCCGTGATCCGTCCGCAGCTCTTTGGTATTCTTCCCGTTTCGCCGGTTTGTGATTGGTTTTTCACCCTGGTCATGTTTCTCGTAACCAAGATGCCCGGTCAATTCAGCTTCCATCGTCCGCTCAACAAGCGCCTTGGTTAGCTGCTTCATGATCCCACTGGGCCCGTAAAAATCGTCAGGGCCATGGTAGTCCTTCAGAATTTCATCCAGGACTTCTTTTGTAAAAGCCATACTCGCTCCTTTCGGTAGTATAGCCGTTTACACACTTTTTTTTACAGGTTCAATTTACGCAGCTTTCCATTTTTAGAATAATTCTGGCTGCATTTCCAATTTTTTAATTTGTGTATTTTGTATTTTTATTATTGTATCTATATTTCGTTCATCAACCACCAATCCATCTAAAATCACAAAAAAACGTTTGTTTTCATTTTTCATAATTATTATATTATTTAACGTTCCTTTGCTTTCACCATCCCAAATCATCAGACCATAATCAGAATCTTTTGCCATAGCTATATCTTTTAATGTATAAAGCTCTCGCCCTTTTTTATTGTTTTCATTTTTTATATTATTAGTATTCCAACTACCGGCATTATTTCTTATTTTCGTTCCAGCATAATAAACAATGACATTGTTATATTTCTTTTTTAAAAGATATTTTTGGATTTGTAAATCAACCCCTTTTGCATCACCAATCAAGATTGTAAAATTTTTATTAATTATATTATCAATTTTTTGAACAGCCGGTTTTGATAATTTTGAAATGCTTATAGAGCCTGAAATAAATACCTTCATTTAATTAGCTATCCTTGTTTTAGTAAGAGTAAAAACAAAAATATTCTCATAACCATTTTCCATTAAAGCATTTGTTATTGCTAATAATGTTGAACCGCTATCAAACACATCATCAAAAATTAGAATTTTCTTTTTTTTATCCAAAAGTTTTTCAATGCTTATTGAATTCTTAATTTTATCGTATTTTTCTCCTGTGTCAATGTTTTTAATTTCCTCTGAATTTGATGAGCCAAGAATATCTTGCCGCATTTCTTTTCCAAAAATCCGCGCAATCTCCTGGGCTACTAAAATCACAGGTTGCCAACGACGATTTTTATTTGAAGGAGGAACCGGTAAAATAACATCAATGTTTTCAATAAATTTTTTACAATCTTCTTCTTTTAATAAGAAATCTACAATTCGGTTAATCACAGAAATATCTTGATGATATTTTACCTCATATAAACATTGTCCCATTGGGCTCCGTGTGGTATTAAACTGAGGATTACCATATTGATCATCTCCTATGTAGTCACTTTTAAGAGTATAGATAGCAAAAGCACAGCCCTTCTTCCATGATCCGGGAATATCTATCATTATTGACTCCTCTTTCTAAGAGTATCACAAAGGCCGCTACTTTACCACAATGTTAACCAGCTTATCCGCCACGGTGATCACCTTAAGCACTGTTTTGCCTTCCAGCCACTTTTGCAGTCCCGGCAGGGCCAGGGCTTCTTTTTCCAGGGTTTCTTTGGGGCGGCCGGCCGGGGAAACAAACTTGTCCCGGATTTTGCCGTTAACCTGGACTACCACGGTTACTTCGCTTTCGGTACAGAGGGTTTCGTCCCATTCGGGCCAGGTTTCGCGGGCGATGGACGTGGTATGGCCCAGCCGTTCCCACAGTTCTTCTCCCAGGTGGGGGGCATAACAGGAAAGCATTTTTACCAGCGGCTCCCAAAGGCGGCGGGCAATAACGGGCAGTTTTGCCAGTTCGTTGGAATAGATCATCATGGCGCTTATGGCGGTATTAAAGTTGAGCGTTGCTGTATCGCCGCTTACTTTTTTAATTGTCTTGTGCAGGAGGCGGAGGATATCAGCGTTTCCGCCGGTTTCGTCCGCAGTGTCCGCCGCGGGTTCTGCTTTTTCTCCCAGCGCCCAGATCCGTTCAAGAAAGCGGGACACGCCGGTAAGTCCTGCGGTACTCCAGGGTTTGCTTACTTCCAGGGGGCCCATAAACATTTCGTAGACCCGCAGGGAATCTGCCCCGTAGTCCCGGACTATTTCGTCGGGGTTAATGATATTTTTAAGGCTTTTACTCATCTTGGCGATTACTTCAGTTACTTCTTCGCCGTTTGCTTTTTCCACAAAGCGTCCTGCATTGCCGCCCTGGCCGGGAAGTTTTTCCACCTGGTCCGTTGGTACCAGGGTTTTGTCCTTTCGTTGATAGGCAAAGCTGGTGATCATGCCCTGGTTCACCAGGCGCTGGAACGGTTCCCTGGTATTTACCAGGCCAAAGTCGTAAAGTACCTTGTGCCAAAACCTGGCATAAAGCAGATGAAGCACCGCATGTTCAACGCCGCCCACATAGAGATCCACCGGAGCCCAGTAATCGATCTTGTCCCGGCCGGCAAAGGCTTTGTCATTCTGCGGATCCAGATAGCGGAGGTAGTACCAGCAGGAACCGGCCCACTGGGGCATGGTATTGGTTTCGCGCCGGGCGGGGCCGCCGCATTTGGGGCAGGTGGTGTTTACCCAGTCGTCGATATTTGCCAGAGGCGATTCGCCGGTGCCGGTGGGCGCATAGGAACTAACATCCGGCAGTTTAAGGGGCAGGTCTTTTTCGTCCAGGGGAACAATTGCCGTTCCTTCTTTGGCGCAAAACTCGCAGTGAACCAGCGGAATTGGTTCCCCCCAATAACGCTGGCGGCTAAAGATCCAGTCCCGGAGTTTAAAGTTTACCGCCTTACTGCCAAGTTTTTTTTCTTCCAGCCAGTTTGTCATTGCCTTTATGGCATCACTTGTTGCCAGGCCGTCCAAAAAACCGGAATTTACCGCCCAGCCGTATGCGGCGGTACATTCCGCCGGTTCTGCAAAAAGAGCTTCGGCATTTTTGCGGGTTTCCGATACAACCTGGATACTTGGCAGATTAAAGGCCTTGGCAAAATCCCAGTCCCGTTCATCGTGGGCGGGCACGGCCATAATCGCCCCGGTACCGTAGGAAACAAGTACATAGTCGGCAATCCATATAGGGATTTTTTTATTGTTCACCGGGTTAATGGCATAAGCGCCGGAAAAAACGCCGGTTTTTTCTTTTGCAAGGTCTGTCCGTTCCAGGTCGCTTTTTTTTGCCGCCGCTTCCAGATACGCCAGCACCTCTCCCTTTTGTCCGGCAGAGGTAATTTTTTCCACCAGGGGATGTTCCGGCGCAAGGACCATGTAGGTGGCGCCAAAGAGCGTATCCGGCCGGGTGGTATAGATCTCAAGTCTAAGCGGGGCGGCACTGCTGTGGCCGACGGCACTGCTGTGGCCGACGGCACTGCTGTGGCCGACGGCACCGTGGCCGTCGATGGCAAAAAATACATTGGCCCCCTCGGAACGGCCTATCCAGTTCCGCTGCATCTGCTTAACCGGCTCGGGCCAGTCCAGGCCCTCCAGGTCGTCCAAAAGCCGCTGTGCATAGGCGGTAATTTTAAGTATCCACTGACGTATCCGGCGGCGGATCACCTTTGTTTTACAGCGTTCGCAAAGGCCGTCAACCACCTCTTCGTTTGCCAGGCCGGTTTTGCACGAGGGACACCAGTTAATGGGACTTTCCGCTTCATAGGCCAAGCCTTTTTCAAAAAGTTTAAGAAAGATCCACTGGGTCCATTTGTAGTAATCAACATCGGAGGTGGCCACTTCCCGGTCCCAGTCATAGGAAAAACCCAGGGCCCGGATTTGGCGGCAGAATTGTTCAATGTTGTCCGCGGTAGTTTTTGCAGGGTGAATCCCCATCTTGATAGCATAGTTTTCCGCCGGAAGCCCAAAGGAATCAAACCCCATGGGATGAAGCACATTATAACCCTTCATACGGAGGTAACGGCAGTAAATATCCGTGGCAGTATAACCCTCGGGGTGCCCCACATGGAGACCCTGGGCAGACGGATAGGGGAACATATCCAGCACATAACAGCGCTTTTCCTTAGGCACCGAAGGATCTTCGACGGCCTTAAAGGTTTTGTGTGTTTCCCAATAGCTTTGCCACTTGGGTTCAATCGTTTCAAAGGGGTACTTTGCCATGGTAAACTCCTAAGACATCATACTTGCCGGGTGTTTTTGTGGCAAGGCGGTACATTTAACGTGATTGACATTTCCCTTTACCGCATGGTAGCGTTTTCTATGTAACGGGCAATAGCGCAGTTGGTTAGCGTACAAGTCTGGGGGACTTGGGGTCCCCGGTTCAAATCCGGGTTGCCCGACTAAAGGCTACCCCCATATATAGTGGTGTTTTATGGCTAAATGAATAAAACACCGCTATATATGGCGGTGTCAGCCTACGCGCTTTTTGGTTCCACCCTGAGCCGCAATCCCAAAACGTCAAGCAGATTAAAGACAGTTTTGAATGAGGGATTGCCGGAAGATGAAAATGAGCGGTACAGCCCTGCTCGGTCAAGGTCTAATTCCTTGGCAATTTCCGCCATGCCTTTTGATCGGGCAATATCGCCTATAACGGAAAGTAGAAAGTCAGGATCGTTTTCTTCCATTGCCGCCTCAAGGATTCCGAATACGTCTTCCGGTGTTTCAATATCATCAGCGGGGTCCCATTTTTCAAAAGTAACTTTTTCCATTTTAATTAGCGTGGCTTTATGCCGGTAAGACTGCTAGGCCTCCACGGAAACCCGTAGAATCCCGGCTGTCCTCCAAAGAGGACAGCCGGGGCAGCCTTATTCCTCCGTTTCGGTAACCTTAAAGCCTTCCCTGGCCTTGATCACATCCTCGGCAATGCGGCCCGAGATGGGCGCATAGTGGGCAAAGGTCACGTTAAAGGAGCCGGTGCCGCTGGTGATGGACCGGAGGTCAATGGAATACCGGAGCAGTTCCGCCTGGGGAACTTCCGCATGGATTTCCGCAATGCCTCCTGCCGAATCCTGGCCGTGGATCTTGCCCCGTTTACCGGAAAGATCGCTCATCACGTCTCCCAGGTATTTTTCTTCCACAAACACCGTCAGGTTCATCACTGGTTCCAGAAGGGTGGGGTTTGCCTGTTTCATTGCTTCCCGGAAGGCGTTCCGGGCGGCCAGTTTAAAGGACAGTTCCGATGAATCCACCGGGTGGTACTTGCCGTCAACGATCTTTACTTCCACATCCACCACAGGATAGTGGGCCATGGTGCCGTGGGCCATGCCTTCTACAATGCCCTTTTCTACGCCGGGGATATAGTTTTTGGGAATGGCCCCGCCAAAGATAGCGTTGACAAACTGGTAGTTTTCGCCCCGGGGCAGGGGGGCTATTTCCAGTACCACCTTGCCGTACTGGCCGTGGCCGCCGGTCTGCTTTTTGTGGGTATACTCGGCACCGGCTTTTTTGATTATCGTTTCCCGGTAGGCCACCTTGGGTACATGGGTTTCAAGGTCTATCTTAAGGCCTGTTTTTATCTTTTCCAGGATGATATTAAGCTGCAGTTCACCCATGCCGGAAATGACCGTTTCGTGGGTTTCGGCATTAAACTGATACCGGAAGGTCCTGTCTTCCTCGGTGGAACGAACCAGGGCTTCGCCAAGTTTGTCCTCATCCTTTTTGGCAGAGGCGTTTACCGCCACCGAGTGGACCGGTTCGGGAAGCCGCAGGGGCAAAAAGGTAAGGCCCGTATCGGCGGCGGAAAGGGTATCGTTGGTCCGCATGGATGCGGATTTGGTAATAATTCCCACATCTCCCGCGGCCAGTTCCTTTACCTCCTCCAGTTTCTTTCCCTGGCAGGTGTAGAGTTTGCCGATTCGCTCTTTTTTATTTTCCGATACATTGTGGGTTTCTGAATCGGCGGTAAGTTTTCCGGTTATCACCTTGACCCAGGAAAGTTTGCCGGAAAATTGATCGTAGGCAGTCTTGATTACCAGGCCGGAAAAAGGTTTTGCCGGGTCTATGGGAATCTTTGTTTCCGTGCCGTCGGCGGCTTTTGCCGTGTCTTTGGCGGTAAGGGGGCTGGGGCCCACATCGCAGAGGAATTCCAAAAGGGGTACCAGGCCCGAATTTTTCAGCGCCGCCCCGGCAAAGGCAGGAACAAACTTGTTTTCCGCCAGGGCTTCTATAAGGCCGGTATGCATTTCTTCGGGGCTTAGGGAGCCCTGGTCCACATATTTTTCCATAAGGGTATCGTCGCCCTCGGCGGCGGCCTCAATCAGCTTTTCCCGGGCCGCTTCAAAGGCCTCCTTGTATTCATCGGGGATGGGCCCTTCTTTTTCCAGGCCGTCCCCCTGGACCAGGTAGGCCTTGCCGTTAAGGACATCAATAACGCCCTTGTAGGAAGCGCCTTTACCCATGGGGAAGGTTACCGCCACCGGCTCCCGCTTGAATTTTTCCTTTATAGTGGCAAGGACCTTGTCAAAATCGGCCCGTTCATCATCAAGTTTACTAAGAAAGACCCCCCGGGGCTTTTCCCGGCCTTCCAGGTTCCGCCACAGCTTAATCGTCTCAATCTGGACCCCGTCCCGGCCGTCCACCAGGACCAGGGCGAATTCGCAGGAACGAAAGCTTAAAATGACATCCCCGGTAAAGTCCGACGACCCGGGGGTATCGAAAAAATTCATCTTTTTATCCCTAAGGATCACATGGCCCAGGGCGGCATGGATGGAAATTTTCCGTTCTATCTCTTCTGCCGCATAATCCGAGGTGGTTTTGCCCGATTCTACCGTTTCCGGCTTGGTAATACCCCCCCCGGCAAAGAGGATCCGCTCAAAAAGCGTGGTTTTACCGGTTCCGCCATGTCCGGCAATGGAGATATTTTTGATGTTTTCTGTGGTATAACTCATGAGTCCTCCTTGATATGACCATAATGAAGGGCTATGGCAGTAATGTCAAGAAAAATGTATACTATATAATGAATAAAATGATTGGAGGGCTCGATGGCTAAAGCCAAGGCCAAAACCGGGGCAGAGTACGACGAATCAAAAATAAAGACCCTTTCATCCCTGGAGCATATCCGTCTGCGGACCGGTATGTACATAGGCCGGCTGGGGGATGGCTCCAACCCCGACGACGGTATCTATGTTTTGTTAAAAGAAGTAATTGATAACGGTATTGACGAATTTATCATGGGGAACGGCAGGCAGATCGACGTGTTGATCAAGGCAGAAGAGCCCGGTTCGGCGCTGGTCAAAGTCCGGGACTTTGGCCGGGGAATACCCCTGGGAAAGCTTGTAGAATGTGTGTCGGTAATCAATACCGGGGCCAAGTACAATGACGATGTATTCCAGTTTTCCGTAGGCCTTAACGGGGTGGGAACCAAGGCAGTAAACGCCCTTTCTTCCCACTTTAGGGTGGTAACAATCCGGGGCGGCGAATTTGCCGAGGCGGTTTTTGAACGGGGGGTGCTTAAGAGCCAGCGGAAGGGCAAATGCGCCGCTTCCATGCCCGCTGCCGCCCGCCGGGACGGTACCTATGTGGAATTTACCCCGGATGCTGCGCTTTTCCCCGGTTACGAATTTAACATGGAATTTGTGGAACGGCGGATACAGAACTATACCTACCTGAATGCGGGGCTTACCCTGACCCTTAACGGCACGTCCTACATTTCCAAAAACGGCTTATACGATCTCTTAACCGAAGAAACCGGGGACGATATCCTTTACCCCATTGGTTACCACAAGGACCAGCATATTGAATTTTCCTTTACCCATACCAACAACTATGGGGAGGAATATTTTTCCTTTGTTAACGGCCAGTTTACCAGCGACGGCGGTACCCACCTTTCTGCCTTTAAGGAAGGGTTCCTTAAGGGAATACAGGCGTACTTTAAAAAAGATTACAAGAGCGAAGATATCCGGGAAGGAACTACTGCGGCGGTGGCGGTAAAAATAAAAAGCCCGGTTTTTGAAAGCCAGACCAAAAACAAGCTGGGGAACAGCGATATTCGTTCCTGGGTAGTACAGGCGGTTAGGGAAGGTACCGATGACTGGCTCCACAAGAATCCCCAGGCGGCCAAAAAGCTGGAACAAAAAATTATGTCCAACGAAAAACTCCGGACAGAACTTAACGCAGTAAAAAAAGAAGCCCGGGAGGCGGCAAAAAAAATCTCTCTTAAGATTCCCAAACTTAAGGACTGCAAGTACCATCTGGAGGACGGCAAAAACGGGGAGGCCTCCACCATCTTTATTACCGAAGGGGATTCCGCAGCGGGTTCCATGGTTACCAGCCGCGATGTTATGACCCAGGCTATTTTTGCCCTGCGGGGAAAAATAGAAAATATGTTTGGCAAAAAACCCGCGGCAATCTATAAAAACGAAGAACTCTACAACCTTATGACAGCCCTGGGAATTGAAACCACCGTTGAAGGACTCCGTTATGCCAGGATCGTTATTGCCACCGATGCAGACTTTGACGGCTTCCATATACGGAACCTTTTGCTTACGTTTTTTCTTTCCTACTTTGAGGAACTGGTAACCACCGGCCGGGTCTTTATTCTGGAGACCCCGCTTTTTAGGGTGCGGACCAAAAAAGAAACCCGCTACTGTTACAACGAACACGAGCGGGATGCCGCCACGGCGGCCCTGGGCAGCGCCAGCGAGGTAACCCGCTTTAAGGGTCTGGGAGAAATAAGCCCCAAGGAATTCGGCCAGTTTATCGGCAAGGACATACGGCTTGTTCCGGTGCTGATAAATACCCTTAAAGCGGTACCCCAGGTACTGTCTTTTTACATGGGAAAAAACACCCCGGAACGCCGGGAATATATTATGAAAAACTTAATTGAGGATGCCGGATAATGAAAACAGTAATGATCGTTGATGATTCCCGGATTATGCGGAACATTGTCAAAAACACGTTTGAGCTGCTCAAGATACCCTGCCGGTATCTTGAAGCAGGGGACGGAAACGAAGCGATAAACCAGCTGTCCAGCCACAAGGTGGATCTTATTCTTTTGGACTGGAATATGCCGAATCTTTCGGGGATCGATTTTCTTAAAAAGGTCCGGGCCATGGATGCATATCTGAATATCCCCATTGTCATGGTTACAAGCGAAGCGGCAAAGCTGAATGTTATTGAAGCGGTTAAGGCAGGGGTTACTGCGTACCTTACCAAACCAATAAACGATAAAATTTTTATGGAGAAAATTTCTAAAATCGCCTTCTAGGGGTTCACGGTGGCCATCTGGGTTGTACGGCTTTTAAATTTACTTTCCCTTTCTGTGGCAGTATATATTATTGTTCTTACCCTGGAACGGTGCCGAAGCGAAAAACGTTACGGCTTTATATACAGCATTGTCTTTTTGTTTTTTTACACCCTGGGTTATTTTATGGAAATGACCACAGGGGATATGGGGGGCGGAATCATTGCCATTAAGGTAATGTACATAGGCGCCTGTTTTATGTCTCCCTTTTTCTTTTTCTTTGTGGCCGATTACTGCGAAATTCGCCTTCCAAAAAAATACTACAAAATTCCGCTTCTTGTTATACCCATACTTTTGTACCTGGTGGTAGCTTCCTTTGATTACCACAGCCTTTTTTATACGAACTATTTTTTTAATGCCGCCGAACCCCTCCGGGGTGTGGAGATTGAAACAGGGCCGCTCTATCTGGTGGGAGCTTTGTATCCGCTTTTTTGCGTGGGTCTTTCCTGTTTAGTCCTTGTTCGCAGCCTTATCAAACAAACCAGGGAAAGGCGCTTTGGCCTTTTGCTTCTTTTGATAAGCTCCCTGGCGCCGGTGGCTGCCAACAGTGCCTATGTGGTTTTGTCTTATTTTTCTACGCCCCTTTCGGGGATCAACCTTACCGCCTTTGTGATGATCATTTCCAACTTTATCCTTTATTACAATGTGGTACGGAACGATATGTTTGATCTGGCCCCCAAGGCTTATTCCATTACCATGGATCTTATCCGCGATGCCTTTGTGGTGCTTGACCGGGGAACAGCCTATACGGGATCCAACAGAAAAGCCCTGGAACTTTTTCCGGCCCTTAAGGAGCTCCACAAGGGCGCTTCTATCCGGGGGCTGGAATACTGGCCGGAGGAACTAGCCGCCGGTATGGGCGAAGAAGAAAAAATCCTGGTACAGCGGGAAGTGGAATTTACCCTGCCCCACCGGCCGGGGAAATTCTTTTCTGCCTGGATAAACCGAGTAGCATCCGAATCGGGAACCGTAACTTTGGGCTGGGTTATCCTTATCCAGGACACCACCGAAACGGTAAACCTTATCAAAAACATTCAGGCCCAGCGGGACGAGATTGCCGCCATGCGGGACAGCCTTAAGGAAGGGCTTTTCTTTATGGACAGGGAACACCGGATACAGAGCGGTTATTCCCGGGCGCTGGAAGATGTGCTTTCCGGCAAAAACCTGCGGGGGCGGTCTTTTACCGGAATCCTCCGTAAATCCTTTAACGCCAAAGATATAACAACCATTGGGGATTACTTTACCATGATCATGGATAAAACGGTGGAGCCGGAAATGCTGGATGACATGAATCCCCTCCAGGAATTTGCCTACACCAGTACGGACACGGGGGCAAAAAAAACCCTCCGGGCATTTTTTACGCCGGTGGAACGGGGAACGGGGGAAGTGTTAACCATGGTAACCCTCCAGGACATTACCGCAGAAGCCGCACTAAAAAAACAACTGGTAGAAGAAGAAGCCCGGCGCCA
>BNVB01000069.1 GCA_025997795.1 Spirochaetia bacterium
GCCGTTTTTGCGCACCGCTTCGATTATTTCCATAACGGCGGCATCAACGGCGGTTCCGTCCGGTTCGCTCGGCTCGCTCGGCTCGCTCGGCTCGCCCGGCTCGCCGTTTTTATTTTTGTTTTTCCAGTATTCGGCAAAGTCCGCGGCATCTATGATCTGCATGGTTATCCTTCGGCCTGGCAGCCTATAGCGATCCCCGGTAAGCTCCCAAAAAGTGGAAGTCCTCGGTATGTTTTTTCAGGTTCTCCATGGCGGCGGCAAAACCGCCGTCTTTTTCGGGGATCGACACATCCGCATAAAACTGATACTCCCAGGGTTTTCCCTGGATGGGCCGGGATTCCAGTTTGGAAAGATTGATTCCCTGGTCTGCCATAATCTGGAGACACGCAAAGAGGGAACCCGGTTTATCGGGAACGGAGAAAACCAAACTTGCCTTGTTGGACCGCTCCGATCCAAAACTTCCACCGTTTACCGCAATACGATCAAAGTTGTCGTCTGCCGCCGCTTTTCGGCTTATCACCAGAAAGCGGGTATAATTGAGGGGATTGGTTTCGATCCCTTCTTTAATCACCTTAAGGCCGTGGGCTCTGGCGGCGGCTTCTCCCGCAATGGCCGCAACTTTTACCGCCCCTTCCCGTGCGATGGAAACCACGGCTCCGGCAGTATCGTTAGAGGCTTCCAGGACCCAGAGGGGATGTTTGTCAAGAAATTCCCGGCACTGGGCAAAACCCTGGGGATGACTGCGGACTATGGCGATGGAATCCAGGGTAGCCCGTTCATCGCCGATAAGGCAATGAACAATGCGGAGTTTTACTTCTCCCACAATGGCTATATCAGGATAGCGAAGAAAGAGATCATAGTTTTCGTGGATACTCCCCGTAAGGCTGTTTTCCACCGGCACTATACCCGCTGCGGCGGAACCTTCCAGCACGGCGTCAAAAATTCCCTTAAAGGATTGTACCTGTGTACGTTTTGCTTCTTCGCCAAAAACCCGCATCAGGGCCTGTTCTGCAAAGGCGCCGCTTTCGCCGTTAAAGGCAATGCCGGTGTTGATAGATATGGCAGAAGCATTCACTGGTGTAATCGTTTTTTCCGCAGCCGCTGTATGCGGCGTTCTAAGCAGTTCCTTGCCCACCACCGGCGCCAGAGCTTCGATATCCCGCATAAGTTTTTCAAACTGTTCGGGGTAGAGCGACTGGGGGCCGTCGGAAAGAGCGTCGTCCGGGTGGGGATGCACTTCCACCGTAAGGCCGTCGGCCCCGGCGGCGATAGCTGCCAGGGCGGCGGAACTTACCTTTGCCCGGATTCCCACCGCATGGCTGGGATCAACAATCACCGGCAGATGGGAAAGGCCTTTTACTACGGGGATGGCGGAAATATCCAACGTATTGCGGGTATAGGTTTCAAAAGTACGGATACCTCGTTCGCAGAGTACCACATCCCTTGTTCCCGCCGCCAGAAGATACTCCGCAGAAAGGAGCCATTCTTCTATGGTAGCCGAAGGTCCCCGTTTTAAAAGCACGGGTTTACCCAGCGCGCCGACTTTTTTAAGGAGCTCAAAATTCTGCATATTCCGCGCGCCGATCTGGAACATATCGGTAAGGTCCTTCATGTCCACAACAAATTCGGGGGAGACAACTTCGGTAACGATGGGCATACCGCATGTTTCCCCCGCTTCTTTCATATATTCCAGCCCCTTCATGCCCAGGCCCTGGAATGCATAGGGACTTGACCGGGGTTTGTAAGCGCCGCCCCGAAGTAAGACCGCCCCGGATTCCCGTACACGTTCCGCAGTTTCCCGGATCTGTTCCCTGCTTTCTACTGCGCAGGGTCCGGCAATCACCGTGATCCGGGAACCGCCGATTTTTACCTGCGGAACACCGGTACCTGTACCGCCGACAGTAACAATCGAATCCTCGGCCCTGGTTTCACGGGAGGCCAGCTCGTAGGGTTTACTTGTGGCGGCAACCCGTTCCACGCCGGGGAGCAGCGCCAGTTCCCGCAGATCCGTCACCCCTTTACCGGAAGCGCCAATTACTTCGTCTTCGCCAAACTGCTGATCCCTTACAGCGAATCCCCGGTCCCGCAGATAGATACGGACCAGTTCCTTGTCATGGGAAGTAATACCTTTGGAAAGCACAACAATCATAATCCCATAGTAGCCGGAAGAAGAAACGAAAGGCAAGCGGGTTTTATCGCTTATATTGTTGTATAACCCCAAGCAGGCGTTTTATATCGCAGGGATATACCTCGCCTATGGTGCCAATCCTGAACGTTGGGGCCTGGGATATTTTTCCCGGATAGATTACAAAGCCCTGTTGTTTTAAAGCGGTGTAAAATGCCTTAAAATCAAAACCGGGATCGGGATATAAAAACGAGGTGATAATGGGAGATTGGTTTTTTTGCAAAAGCGGCGTAAAACCCGCTTCTTCCATGCCGGAAACCAGGAGCTGCTGGTTTTCTGAGTACCGCTTAAAACGTGCCGGAATGCCCCCTTCGGTCTCAAGTTCATCCAGGGCCTGATAGAAGGCGCGCACAATGTGGGTTGGTGAGGTATAACGCCATTTTCCGGTCAGGTCCATTTCTTTCCACTGGCTAAAGAGATCAAGGCAGAGTGATCGTGCGTTTCCCCCGCAGTCTTCAAGCGCTGTTTTTCGCGCAATGACAAAGGCAAAACCGGGTACGCCCTGAATACATTTGTTTGAGGAACTGATCAAAAAATCAATGCCCAGCGCATCGGCGTCAAGGGGAATACCGCCAAAGGAACTCATGGCATCCACAATAAAGGTTTTGTTGTGGTTTTTAACTACGCTTGCGATTTCTTCCAGGGGGTTTAGTATGCCCGTGGTTGTCTCGCAGTGTACCAGGGCAACGTGGGTAATGCGAAGATCCTTTGTAAGGCAGGCGGAAACAATATCCGCCGAAGGTATTTCTGTTTCCGGAAAAGGACATTCGGTATAGTCAAGGGAGAGCACACGGGCCATCTCTACCATGCGTTTTCCGTATGCGCCGTTGGTAATGATAAGCAGCTTGCTGTTTTTGGACAAAACCGTACCAAGGCAGGCTTCAACGGCAAATGAGCCGCTGCCCTGTATCAATACGGAAGTATAGCCGTCACTATTCGCCGAAGAAAGCGCGATCAGCCGGCGGCGTACATTCTGCACAACAGCTTCATTATAATCATCATCCCAGGTACACCAGTCACGGAGCAGGGCGTTTCGTACTCCCTTTGAAGTTGAAAGCGGTCCGGGTGTAAGCAGCAAATAGGGATTGTCAGGAATGTGGTCGTACATTTGTTCCTCCGTTTATTCGCGGCGTATATGTTTATTGCCGCTTAAGGTTTTCGATAAGTTCCGGCAGCGCGCTTATGGATTCAATGACATGATCCGCACCGGCGGCGATATACCGTTCCCGGGTTTCTCTAAAGAGGGCTGTCCGGGTTTCACCGGCCAATAAAGCGTATTCCTTTTCGGAAAGGCCCAGCATACTTGAACCGCAAAGCACTCCGACAGAAACGACCCCTGCATTTTTTGCTTCCTTCATATCCGCGGCGGTATCGCCTATTTTAAGAACCCCGGAAAGGGAAGAGGCCAGTTTTTCCAGATTGCGCCAAAGCATATACGGCCAGGGCCTGCCGCGCCCGCCGGTATCATCGGGACATACAAGACAGTCCGGCGCATAACCGTACCGTTTTGCCAGAGGACTTATAATGTCCATCATGGCCCTGGTATACCCGGTGGTTGATCCAATCCTGATGCCGTTTGTGCGGAGATATTCCACGCAGGGTATAACACCGGGAAGCGGTTCGGCATAACGGGGCAGTACCTCAAAAAGGGAGCGTTCAAAGCGCCGGTAAATGCTGTTAATGTCGCCGGATGTATACCGCTTTCCATGAACGGTTTCCCAAAGTGAAGAAAGATGCTCCCCTTTGAGCATCTCTTCTATGTGGGCTTCTTTTTGCATTCCCATGGGTGCGCGTATTTCGTCTATTGAGGGTGAAACACCGAAGGCTTCAAAAGCTGTCTTAAAGGCATCCACCGGGGCAAAGGAACCATAATCAACGGTGGTTCCGGCCCAATCAAAAATAACGGTTGTAATTTTCATAAAGATTCCATCCTTTCCAGTTTTCTTTTTTTGGCAATATATTTTATCACCAGCTCATAAACCAGGCGTATCACAATATTGAAACACAGTATTAAAAGACTCATCGCTGCCGCCTGGCTTATATCGCCCGCTTCTTCCATGTGGGTAATGGCAATCGATGCAATTTTGAAATTTGCGCTGTAAAGAAAAACCAAAGCCGAAACAGTTACCATGGCATTGACAAAATAATACATCCCTATTTCAAGTATCGCGGGGAGCGAAAGCGGCACGGTAACACGAAAAAAAGTCTGCCGCCGGGGAATTTTCATGCTTTCGGCAACAGTTTCAAATTCGCTGTCTAGTTTTTTTAAGGCCCCTGCCGCAGTAAGATAGGGTACGGAAAAATAATGCAGAATATTGGAAAGTACCAGGATCGTTACGGTGCCGTAAATAAAATGAAAAGGATTATGCCGGGCATTAAAGAAAAAGATAAACGAAAGCCCTACCACCATGCCGGGTATGGCCAGGGGCAGAACAGAAAGGAGTTTTCCGTATTTTGTTAAAAAGCCATGGCCCGTACTTTTTTCCATCATGTAGGCATAAAAGAAAACAAAGGCCGTACCAAAAAGGGCGGTAAGAAAGCTCATGTAAAGAGAATTAAAATAACTGCCTATACCGCCGGTTGATTTGTTAAAGGCAAAGTGTTTAAGGGTAAAACTTAAATCGTAGGGATAATACCTGGTAAGGGCCCCGACAAAAAGAGCTGTTATGAGAAACAAAAAACAGAGGGTAATGATACTACAAACGCTAAAGAAAAAAATATCCCGCCCGGGAAGCGGTTTTACGGTAAGTTTTAAAGAGCGGGCATTGAGGGAGCCGGTATTTCTGTTTGACACAATCCGCCCGGTTAAAAACGACAGTATGGCGGGAAAAAGCAGCAAAGTGCCTACCACCGCGCCCATGTTCATATTGAACTGTCCGGCAATTTGTTTGTAAATGTCCGTGGCAAGAACATTGTAACTTCCGCCGATTACCTTGGGCGCGCCAAAGTCGGTAAAGGCCAGGGTAAAACAAACAAAGAGTACGTTTACCACCGTATATTTAATTTCCGGAAGTGTTACATGGAGGAATTTTTTTAAGGGCGGTATTCCCATGCTTTCGCAGGCTTCGTAAAGCCTTCCATCGGCAAATTCAAGGGCAACATAAAACATCAGAAACGCCTGGGGAAAGGTATAAATAATTTCTGAAATAACAATACCCGTAAAACCATAGAGGGGAATACTAAAACCAAGCTGTGTCGCAATGCCCTGCCGGCCAAAAATATAAACAAGCCCCAGGGCATGAACAACGGTGGGAATGAATATCGGAAGCAACGCTATATATTTAAAAAAAGTTTTACCGGGAATCCTCGTTCGGGTAAGCGCATAGGCATAGAGGAACCCCAAGACCGAACTAACGATTGTTGTTACAAGTGATATGCTAACAGTGTTCTGTACCGAAACACTCAGCGAGGGTGTGTTAAAATACCGGCGGTAATTGCTTAGGCCGGTAAAATCTCCCGAGGCACCGGTAAAGGCCTTGGAAAAGAGCGAAACAAGAGGAAACAGCAGTACCAGGGTAAAGAGGACCAGCACGAGGCACAGTACAAAAAACTGCGGCGCACTAAAACGAACAAGGCGCCGCCTTACTGTATCCAGGATCATAATTCTACATACTCAGGATAGCTGATACAGTGTTCCGCCGGTAAGCGTAAAAACAGCGTAACATCGGGACCCAGGACCATGCTGCCGGCATGATCCGAGGGCACATCAATGCAGATACTGGTACGTTCCGGCAGGATGCCGTGAACACGGGTAAAAGCGCCCTTGAATTCCACATCCTGTACCAGCGCCGTTGTATCGTGGGGTTCTGTCCAATCAACAATCTTAATCTTTTCGGGACGGATACCGCGTTTTTCCCCGGCGCCGTAAAAATTCATGGTACCCACAAAGGCGGCGACAAATTGTGTGGCAGGATTATTGTAAATTTCCTGGGGTTTACCGCTTTGTTCTACCACGGCGTTATTCATTACAATGATTCTGTCCGCCATTGTAAGGGCTTCTTCCTGATCATGGGTTACCATGATCGTGGTAATGCCAAGTTTACGCTGCAGGGCGCGTATCTCTGCCCGCAGCCTGGCACGTACTTTTGCGTCCAGGGCGGAGAGCGGCTCATCAAGCAAAAGATACACCGGGGAAAGGGCAACAGCCCGGGCAAGGGCGGTTCGCTGCTGCTGTCCGCCGGACAACTCTCGGGGGTATTTGTCCTTGTGGTCAATTAAATCTACCAGGTTCAATACTTCCAGAACTTTTTCTTCCCTTTCGTCATAGTTCATCCGTTTCTTTTGCCGTAAGCCAAACATGATGTTTTCGAATACCGTCATATTGGGAAAAAGCGCATAGGATTGAAAAACGATCCCAAAGTTACGCTTTGCCGGAGGAAGAAACGTGGAATCTTTACCGTCAATAAAAATCTGCCCCGAGTCGGCTGTCTCAAGTCCTGCGATAATGCGCAGAAGCGTTGTTTTCCCGCAGCCGCTTGGCCCAAGGATACACACAAGCTCGCCTCTTTCAATCTCGGCGCTTATATTATTCAGCACTGTTTGATTACCAAAGCGCTTGGTGATATTTTTTATTTCCAGAAAGCCCATTCCACATTTCTCCCTTATAGCGTTACCGGCGTTACCGCGGTCTCATTTCGCCGCCGATTTTGAATCAAATTGGGTCATCCACCGGTTAAGGATTGTCTCGCGGTTCGATGCCGTCCATACAAAATCGTTATCAATGAGCAGAGTCAAGGGGTCCCCCTCATAACCTTCATAGGTTCCGTCACCGCCGGTGGCGATAATGGGATAATTTTCCTTGTAGAGATTCATGGCTTCATCGGAAATTGCCCAATCCAGAAAAGTGGAGGCCGCAGGATTGATGGCGGGTTTTTTCATCAGGGCATTGGCTTCCATGTCCCAGCCGGAACCTTCGGCGGGGAAGATAACAGCCACCGGAGCGCCTTTTTGTTTTTGGCTTATCCCCGCATAACCAAAACTTACCCCTATGACACATTCTCCGGCGGCGGCCATTTTTGCGGGCTTTGATCCGGAATGAACATACTGATCCACATTTTCGTGAAGTTTTGTTAGATAATCCCAGCCCCGGCCGCTGTCTTTTCCGTTAAGCTGAAGCACCCCGGCGACGGTTAAAAAACCGGTTCCGGACGAATTGGGATTGGACATTACAATATGTTTCTTTAGTTCCGGACGAAGCAGGTCCTGGTAACTTTTGATATCAGAAACTTTAAGCCCGAGTTTTTCAAGTTCCACGGTGTTTACCACAAAAGCTGTTTCCCAGGCATCAATGCCTACCCAGGTAGGCACCGCCTTATCGGATTTAAATTTTGAAAGTATCCTTTCAATCCCTTCGGGCGCATAAGGTTCAAGCAGCCCAAGCTGATCCAGGACCATCATGGAAGAAGCCGCCGTTCCCCACACAAGATCCGCCTGGGGGTTATCTTTTTCCGCCAAAAGCCGCGCCGTTATTACGCCGGTTGATTCGCGGATAACATTAACCTGTATGTCAGGGTATTTTTTGTTGAATACGCCAAGATACTCCGTAACAAGCTCATCCTCCAGCGCCGTATAAACGCTGATGGTACCCCTGGTCCGGTCCCCCGCCGGGGCCGTATTACTTTTTGTACAGCCCGTAAAAAATAGTACCGCCGCGGCAAAGACCGCCAGCCAACAATGACACTTCTTAATCTTCTTCATGTATGCTCCTTCTGTTTTACATGCCAAGGCATGCATTTACTTTAGGATCAGTAAAAACAGGTAACATTAAATTCGTATTAGTGTTGTGTTAATTTTGGGTTAATCGGTACAGCAGAAAATATTTTTGACAAATATTCTTGACACTCTTGACAAGTTTTCCGGATATTCTACACTTAAGATAGACCAAAAATCCGGAGGATTTTATGAAGAGAAAAGGTATCGTGTTGTTTGCTTTCTGCGTTTTATTGGGAGCATGTACCCAGAAAGGTGACCTGGCGCACAACTCCCGAAACAGTTTAAACTGGGCCGGTGTTTACGAAGGAACCGTACCGGGGGCCAATTCCCGCATCCATGTTGTTATAACCTTGAACAAGGATGAATCGTTTTTGGTAACAACCCAGTATCTGGATAAGAGTGAGGAAATTTTTACCAATACCGGGACATTCACCTGGAGTGCGGATGGCAGTACCATCACCCTGAAAGACACAAGCCCGCAGTATTATCAGGTAGGCGAAGGTAAACTTATTCAGCTGGATATGTCCGGCAAAAAAATTACCGGCGAGCTTGCCGACAGCTACGAACTTACGCAAACCGAAAGGCGGTAACCCGCAGCATTGACACTTTGTAAAATCCTGGCAAAAGGTTGTTTTTTTTCATTGCCCATGATATATTAACCCATGGATTTTGGAACCCCGGATGTCCTCTAAAGAGGAACCCCGCAAATGAACCCTCATGAACCTCAACCGAACCCGGAGGGTGAAGGTTCCCCTCTTGATGGCCGCCGCCTCTTCCAGGCAGCTGCATGGCTTGTCCTGTTCGCCGGACTGTTGATAATCTACCTGAGTTATGTGCTTTTTGACTTCTTCCCCCCTGCGGTAGCGGGGGCGCAGGTTCAGATATATCTGCTTAACTTTGCGGGGATGGCTTTGGGTTCGGCGCTCTGCCCCCTGTTTCTGCCCCTCCCGCTTGCGCCTTCCGGGGGCATTTTTTTGCTGCTCAAAAGGCCCTGGGTTTCGGCGGCTTTTATCCTTTTGGTTGTACTGCCAAACATTGTAGTCCGTTCCTTGGGAGTGCCCTTTTGGTTTGGCTCAATGCCGGCGCGGGTTTTTATGGCCCTCAGTTCCGGTATGATGCAGTCCATAAGCTTTGGGCTGTTCTTTTTGTCACAGCTGCAAGTTCCTCACCCGAGGGGGCTTCAAGCTCCCAACCGGACGGGGTCTTATGCTCCGTTTCTGCTTGCGGCGGCGATGATGGGCGCGGTGGTTATCCGTAATGTCATGCCGTTGGTGCTGGAATATTTTGGCTTTACCGCCGAGCCTCTACGGGCCATGACACTGCTGTTCAAGGTTTTAAAATGGACAGCCCTGTGCTGGTGCCTCTCTGCGGTGGTCTGCGTTCTGGCTATGGGCAGAACCCAGGGTATGGCAAACAACGAAGGGGAAACGGAACATCCCCCTGCGAAGTCGAATCTGATTGTCCGGCTTGTCGGGCTGGCCGCAATCTTCTTTATCCTCAATTCGCTGCTGGAAATGCGCCTTTTCCCCCTGATAAGCGGCGCGGCGGGGGTGTACATGCCTTATTATCCGGCGGTGGTTCCGGCGGTGCTCCTGTTAAGTTTCCTGGCGGGCCGTTCCGCTTTGTTTGTGAGGGGGAAGATCGGGCCCTTCCTTCGGCTCCTCTTAATCCCGCTGATAATGCTGTTTATCCTGCTGCCGGCCCTGCATTTTCTTAATGTCGAATACCCGCTGTTTGCCCTGGCAATGAACAGCCTGGTCTCCATTGCCCATTTTACGATGTGGACTGTTTTTTCCACCGCCACAGTCGAGTTGAGCCGGAAACGGGGCTTGTTTTATGTCTCGGCTTCGGCTATTTACCTGACCTACCTTTTTGCGTTTATCGGCCCCCTGATTGGTCCGCTTATCCCCAAGGGACCCGGTTTTATGGCGCTGGTGTCGGCGGTGGTGGCGCTGCTGTTTACGCTTCTGGCCTTTCGCGCACTTTTCCCCGGTCTGCCGCTGCTGGGGGAAAAAGGGCCGGAAGCTCCCCCAAAACCCTCAAAAGCGGTCAAGGAATTATTCAGCCAACGGAAACTGACCTCCCGGGAAACAGAGGTGGCGCTCCTCATGCTTGAGGGCCTTTCCAACGAGGCGATAGCGGAGAAAATTTCCCGCACCAAGGCAACGGTGGAGAAACACGCCTCCAATGTTTACCACAAATTTGGGGTGAACGATCGGGTTGAGTTTTTGGCGATATTTGTGCGGAAGTAAGCCCGCACCATGCCCCGCAAATTCCCTTATAATCTTCATTTTTATGGTCTACCCTACCTTTTTTTGTACGAATTATGGTCTACCCTACTTTTTTATGCACCGTTACGGGATAGAATATACAGCAGATACAGCAAATATAAGGATAAAATCATGGACAAAAAACAAGGTACCCAGGTTTCTTTGGAAACCCAGGTTTCCAAGAAAACCTTTTTTGGAAGAACCCTTTTATTGACAGCGGCGCTGGTGTCAACTTTGTTGACGATCACACTGGTAACATTCGTACTTTCCTCGTGTTCCATCCCCACCGGCGGAGAGGGCAACCTTACCCTGATCCTGCCCGATGGGAAGTTTGTTACCTATACTCCGGGATCAGGACCGGGGCCGAATGATGCCAGCCAGCTTACCTATATCATTCACGGAAGCGGCCCGGGCATAC
>BNVB01000070.1 GCA_025997795.1 Spirochaetia bacterium
GAAGAGGGCATTGATATGTTTGACTGTGTACTTCCCACAAGGACCGGCCGGAACGGCCGGGTGTTTACCCATACCGGCCCCTTGTCCCTAAAAAAAGCCGAAAATACCGCAGACTTTTTACCCATAGATGAGGAATGCCCCTGCAAGGTCTGCAAAACCTACAGCCGCGCCTATCTGCGGCATCTCTTTAAAACCCGAGAAATCCTCTGTTCCATGCTGGCAAGTTATCATAACCTGTTTTTTCTCCATAAGCTTGTGCTTGATTCACGGAAGGCCATTCGGGAAAACAGATTTACGGAATTTAAGACAGATTTTTTGCGGAAGTACCGGCGGTGTTAAAATGCCACAGGCCTGTCAGAAAAAGCAATTTGCAAAAAATGCAAATTGCTTTTTTCTATAAGTTCACCTTCCTTGAAGATATTCTTGATATGGCGGCTTATAACGCTTATAGAATATTTCAATTACCCGCAATCTCCGCCTCATCAATCTGCGCTCTGGTCTTCCGTATCTTGTTCAAGCAATGATTTCACTTCGTTAATTAACTGTTCTTTGTCCGGTATGTAAAAAACCACGCCCCAATTCCAAAAGGAAATCCTCGATATGGCGGATGAGCCTTTTTTCCAAATCCTAACCGACCATGAAGCATTCTGACATTCCTGCTCGTAAAAAGCCCGCTTGTCCTTATCGGATATTATCAAAAGTTCACAGTAATGCGACCATGACAATTTAACAGACAGTGTCTGTTGAATTGGATATTCAAGAAAGAACCGCCGCATAAACTGCAGGTTTGAGACCGAAAATCCCCTGCCAATGTCATCAATAAGCCGTTTTGACAGGTCTTTGAGTAATTGAGTCCCATATTGCGCTTTGACATTACCTTCTGTTCATATTCGACGATGATACGCCCTATTTCCCAATACGTTTTCAGGTTGTATGCATTGACCTCTTGTGCTACAGCGGCTTGCGCCTGTGTCATCAGGGCTTTAATTTGCAAAACGAGTGTGGTAAGCGACGTTACCGCGATTTCTGCGTTTTCTACTGTGATTTTTGGCATTTACGCTTTCCCTTCGGCCGTCCGCACTTCCTCCGGCAGTCCATCTTCTGCATCAGCAGTCCTTTTCCCCATTACAAAATCCCTGATTTCTTGCGCATACTGTATGGCGGTGTTAGTATCTGCCGGAGTAATTTCCTGCTCATCAGGATAACGAGGAATAACTGAATAGCGGTTCAAGATATTACATTTTGGCAGAATTGCTGAAAACTGAGCATCTACGGCTTCGCAAAATTTTAAAAGGATTCTTAGGTCGTGTATTTTGGGGAAATCTACATTTTTCTGAAAAAGAAAACCTTTAAGGTATTTTTCAGTGGATTGTTGGCAATGGAAGCAGATAATCCCTTCAGGACGAGGATAGTGCATTGTTGCAAGATATTCGGCGGACTTCAAATCTTCCCCTGCCATAAAAAACCACTGCGCTAATTCTGTGTTTTTATCCATAAAGTTTTATCCCTTCGGTCGATACGACCTTTTCAATAGTAGTCATTCCATCAGCGCGATCAAGGAATTTACTCTTTTTATGAACCAGTAGATCTATGGCATGATTTTGCTTCCTATACATTGCAAGTCCTATCGCATCCATGGCCTCAAGATCCCGCATTGGCGCTTCGTCTGATAATACAACATACAAATCCAAGTCTGAATCCTTATGGGGCGTTCCATAGGCAAAAGAGCCAAAGAGGTAAATCTGTTCGACCGGGACGGTATCAACAATAATCTTGGTAAGCGTATCAAGTTCGTTGCGGATAGAATCTATATTATTCATTTTATTTTTTCCTCATTAACGCAATGGTTTCAAATTTGCAGTCCCACAAGTACATCTTACTCTTTTCGCCTTTACCGCGCAAGGATAGAATTTCGGATCTGGGCTGACCCGATAGATAAAAAAGCCTTGATTATTCCTGCAGTTTTTGCTGGGTAACAAGCATCGAGCGGGCAAATTCCAGCAGGGCCTTTCGGGTTTCGGGCAATAGGCTCTGGTATATATCAAAAAACTCCTTTTCATAGTACGGCGTTTTTGGGTTGAACATTTCGCCGCAGCCAGTCCGCAGCCATGCTTCATTAACGTTAAAAATCATACAGATAAGTTTGATATTTTTACTGGTAAGGGGATTTTTTCCCACTTCGACCATGGAAAGAGCCGTTCCCCGCATGCCCAGCTGTTTGGCAAATTCCGTTTGATTTAACCCCAGGGCCTTGCGAAGGGCTATAATTCTATGCTTCATGTTTACATAAATACTATTCAAAATTTAAGTTTATGACAATAAAGGTCCATTGAATGGTCTTTTTGGCAAATTTAGTGGATTTAAAAAAAACCATTAAATGTGATATTTTAGTCATAAAATGATTTATTTTTCAGTGACAGCCTTTTTTACGGCCTCGATAATATGCTGATCAATATCTCTGATGATGTCCTGGTGGAGCCGCTCCATTGCATCTTCCGGGGAGGGCGGCACAGTAAAAAGCTGATATGTCTTGATATTGAGGGCCCCCGCAATCCGATCCAGAACATCGGGAGTAGGAAATTTGCGAGAAATCTCTATCATAGCGATAAATGGTGTGGAAATACCGGCTTTTTCAGCCAGTTTTTCCTGGGACAAACAATTTTTCCGGCGGTTTTCTTTTATATTTCTTGCCAGAATGTCCCGAATGTTTATATCTTCTATTTCCATATCCTATAAAGAAATGATAAATGCTTCTAAGATATTGACAAGTATCATTAAGTATTGTACTATTAACTATATGACTATTATCTTGAGTCTCCCAATTTTTGAGAGAGAATTCAGAACAAACCCAGGTTCCGCAAGGGGTGACAGGCGGACATAAGCCTTGCGGAAATATATTTTAGGAGCGCTTCCGTATGGGGGAGGCATAACAATTTTGTCGGCGGACAATAAACGTAAAGGACTTTCTTATGAATAAGAAACTATTTTTTGCGGTTTTGAGTCTGGTTTTTTGGTTTTTGGGTACAACAAATGTAATTGCACAATCAAAATCCTTCAGAGACATACTCAACAGTTGGATTGGGGCACATTATACCGAAACATTTGGTAAGTTTAATGGCGAAGTTAGGCAGACACAAAATACAATCACCTATGACTCCTCTTATAAAACATTAGAGCATGAGCCCAGCACTGGCGGGTATAGCGGTGCAACCAGAAATGGGGATGCTAGTAGAAATATTACGCCTGGCCGTAATGTTGAAGTATGGCACGAACGATGGATAATTTTTTATTTTGATGAAAAAGGTATTATTACAACATGGCGGACCAAAGGTGTACAACTGGATTGAGTCATAGCTAATTTTGGAGAGTTGTTGTATGAAAAAATCACTTGTTTTGGCAGTTTTAGTGCTGGCAATTCTTGGCCCGGTCTTTGGGCAGGAAGAATACACTCTCTTTTACAGTGGTATTTTTCAAGGTATTATCACCATACAAAAGGACAGGGGTGGAAAAATAACAGTCTCTATCAATGTCGACTCCGAGGGGATACGTGCGCAAGAGGGCGTTACAATTGATCCTAAGCTATGTCCCCTTCTGCCAGCATCGTTTTGGATTGCAAAAAACTATACCCGTAGTATAATCATTGACGGTAATACAACAACAGAGATAGCGTCAAACGGTTGGATCAAAACGGTTGTCAACGGTAATACAACGACAACAACTTCTTCAAGCGGCGATTGGGAGAAAATGATTGTTGATGGTAATACAAAGATAAGCACAACTTAATAGGGCAATGATCGAAAAGAGATTGTTGATAAACAGGGGCACAATATTTTTATAACGATAACAAGAGGCGGATAATACAACGGTATTTAGACAGTACTTAGTGGAAACGGGTATTTTTGCAAATAAATGCAATTAGTCTATGATAATTTTGAGGATGAGGAGGAATATATGTTTGAATTATTTACTCAAACCGTCATGACAATTGGACGGATTGAAACTAGCGGTGTTAATATGTTGGGAACTGGTTTTCTTGTGACAAATGATGGGACTATTGCCACTACAAGACATGTTGTCGGGAATGATGATAAAAATCTCGCTGTTTTGTTTCCAAAAATTCGAGATATAAATATATATCAGGATACATCTGATGTGAGTTGTCAATGTATTCCTGCAACAATTTTAGAGATTGATCCATTCAAGGATATTGCTCTGTTAAAAGTTGATTTACATTACTCTGGCTCATTACCCACGCTATCATCGTTTGATACGATAGATGTTGGAAAGGAATTAGGCATTTTTGGTTTTCCTCATTGTACCCATGGGCGGCGTGTATTAACCTTCCAAAAGGCTGAAATTGGAGCAAAGATTATTTTAGAAAGTAATTCAGTAAAAGCAAAATACGCGGTAATCAATACTCAGGCAAGACCGGGGCAATCTGGGTCATTATTACTTTCTCTTTCATCAGCTAATCAAACAATCGTTGGAATGCTTATAGGGGCATTCATACCAAGTGGTGGTAGTATTTCATTGAGTGGTATTAATCCTCACGAATTGCATCAAACAACTCATTGCATTTCTGCTGAATATATTAAAGCGATGTTGGAGGGAGGGAGATAAAATATGAGTTTTGAAGTACCTAATTATTCACTGGAAGAATGGATAGGTGTATTAAAACCTTACCAAAAACAGGCTATGGATATTTTATTGGCTATCAGCCCTACAAATCAACATGATTTAGAAAAAGTGGCAGAAAATTATTTGTCTGCAAATGGCCCTACTAATACTGTCCCTTTTGGTGGAGCAATAACAGACGGTAATACAAAGACTTTTTTCAATCATTTCAAAGCAGAATTTGATAAATTTGTCTGTGGGCATGAAGACTATAAACAGTACTATCCAAAGCTTGAAGCAAAGTCGGCAGACATACGATTATTACTTGTTGCTTCGATATCATCAGCTATTGGCTCGGCAATAGGGATAAGTGAAGCTTTAATAACACCGGCCATTGTGTTATTACTATCGATAGTTGGAAAAATGACAAGGAGTGCATATTGTGCAGATAAAGAATGCTGTACAATTACAAAACAAACTGAAATGTGAAAATGCGGACTTAGCTTGATGGAAAAAACGTAATTTGAAAGGAGTTGCACAAAATGAATAAGGTTCTGTTTTTTGGATTATTTTTGTTTGTGGGGGTTATTTGCTTTACACAAGAATTGGAGATCACTAGCGTTGGCTATAATGGAGAATTTAATTGGTATACTCAAAAACCCGGGCAATGGCCTTACGAGCGTACAATAAAATCGCAATGGGATGAGTTGATCTCGAAATACAAACTTATAGAACTTTCATCTGATCCATTTAACAGAAATGTTCTAGCCGATAGAATTTCTAACTTGGCAATTAAAAGTATTCCAAATAATATACATGGGGGACATGCATATACTGTATACTTAACAATGGGAAGCAGAAGATTTATTTGCTTCCTCTATGATCTGGGTAATCCAGTTGATGGTATTTACTACTACTCATGGGCTCATGAGGTTAATATCGAAGTCTCTGAAATCCTGCAAGATTTAGGATATACATCAAATGAAGGAACGGTTGATTTGGGAACACTGTCTGAGGCAGCGGCGATGCAAAGAACGAGTAAAGAAAAAAACGATTTGTTTGAAAAGTATTATTATAAATATCGTATTGTAGGTCATGCTGGTGATTTGAACTGGATTGTTGATCACATAAAGGGCCAAGGAATAAGATTCCAACGAGGCCATCTATACAAGACGTGGTTTATGGGGTTATATGGTACAAGAGAAGCGGCTATTGTGGCCTATTTTTGGATAGACAACCATGATGATATTTCTCTTATGCCGGAGCCGTACTCATTCAGCAAAAAATAAAAGGATTCCGGGATCGATTTCTCTATGTAGGTGCCCCTCTTGATTAATTCCCCTATTTAGCGGATACTGTCCCAAGGGGTATACCATGATTAACTTTGACTATCAAAATCCTACCAGGGTTGTTTTTGGCAAGGGGACAATTCCTCAGGCGGGGCAGCTGGTAAAAGAACACGGCGGTTCCAGGGTATTGGTCCATTTTGGCGGCGGCAGTATCAAGGCCAACGGCGTTTATGACGGGGTAAAAAAGTCCCTCTTGGCGGCGGGGCTTGAAGTGGTGGATCTGGGGGGCGTAAAACCAAACCCCCGGCTTTCTCTGGTCCGGGAAGGAATTAAGCTTTGCCGGGAAAAAAAGATAGACTTTATCCTGGCCGTGGGCGGCGGCAGCGTTATCGACTCCGCCAAGGCTATTGGGGTGGGCGTTCCCTACGAAGGGGACGTATGGGATTTTTATACCGGCACGGCGGTTCCCACAAAGTGTCTTCCCGTGGCCACGGTCCTTACCATTGCGGCGGCTGGCAGCGAAACCAGCTGGTCCAGCGTAATTACCAACGATGACGGCGCATATAAACGGCCCCTGGATGTAAAGGTAATCTATCCGGTTTTTTCCATTCTGGATCCGGAAACTACCTACAGTCTTCCCGATTATCAAACAGCCTGCGGTATAGCGGATATGTTTGTCCATGTGGTGGAACGGTATTTTACCACGGTTAAGAATGTAGAACTTACAGACCGTTTTTGCGAAGCGGTTATGAAAACCATCATTAACAATGCCCGGCGGGTTTTGGACAATCCCAAAGATTACGATGCCCGGGCAGAGATTATGTGGTGCGGTTCACTGGCCCATAATAACCTGGCCGGTACGGGCCGGGTGGGGGACTTTGCCAGCCACATGATAGAGCATGAACTTTCTGGCTTTAACGACGTTGCCCACGGTGCGGGGCTGGCGGTGATTGTACCCAATTGGATGAAGTATGTGTACAAGCACGATCTGGCCCGGTTTGTCCAGTTTGCCGTACGGGTCTTTAATATCGAAGAAAATTTCCACAACCCGGAAGAAACCGCCCTTCTGGGTATCAAGGCCCTGCGGGATTTTTATACTTCCATTGGTATGCCCGCAACCCTTAAGGAAATTGGCATTGAAGAAAAAGACTTTAACGCCATCGCCGAAAAGGTAAAGAAATTCGATACCGCTAAAGGTACGGTTGGTAATTTTAAGCTGCTTGTCAACAGCGATATTGT
This sequence comes from Spirochaetia bacterium, assembly GCA_025997795.1. Classification (GTDB taxonomy): domain Bacteria; phylum Spirochaetota; class Spirochaetia; order Treponematales; family Breznakiellaceae; genus BNVB01. The sequence continues at coordinate 7,143 of BNVB01000070.1, forward strand.
AGAAATCCTTAAGCTGGCAAAGTAACGTATAAACCGGCAAAGGTAATTCGCCTTTGCCGGTTTTGTCTAATACTTAAATTCGCTTTCCCCAATAAACTCCCGCAATATGCTGGTACCCGGTACATACTGGGGCGGTATGGGGGCAAAGTTTTCCAGGAACGAAAGGATCCTCCGGGCTTCGGCATATTCTACCATGTTGGGTTTTACCGACCGCAGCAGGGGTTCGGCGTAAAATTTTAATACCGCCAGTTCATAGTCCAGGGCGGAATTAAAGGCCGCATCCGCTCCGTCCTGAAAGGGAAAGATATGCTTCCGTTCGCCGGCTTGCACGCTGGACCACATCTTGATGGTTTTAGCCGCTCCGGTACTGCGGAACTGGTTGTCCCGTGTCATACGGCGAAGGAGGCGGTTATCGCTTGTGGGGATGCGGTTGTGATCGTCCAGGTTTAACTGGGTTAAGGCGGACACATAGAGTTTGAACTTTTTTTTCCGTTCCACCTGGGGGGTACAGGCATCGTTAAGGCCGTGGATCCCTTCCATGATCAGTATGGATCGTTCTTCCAGTTTAATGGGGCGGCCCTGTTCTTTTCGTTTGCCGCTCTTAAAATCAAAGATGGGAATGGCCGCTTCTTTTCCGTCAAGGAGTTCGACCAGCTGCTGGTTAAGGTAGGGTACATCCAGGGCTTCCAGGCATTCCAAATCCGGCTGGCCCTTTTCGTCTTTGGGGGCATCCCAGGGACTGCGGTAATAATCGTCCATGCTGACGGCGATGGGGGACATTCCCATAACCTGGAGCTGGATAGAAAGCCGTTTGGCGGTGGTGGTTTTACCGGAACTGGAGGGGCCGGCGATAAGGATTACCCGCACATCGCCCCGGCGTTCATAAATGCGGTCGGCAATTTCCGCCATTTTTTTTGCCTGGAATGCTTCGGCGGTACGGATATAATCCCGTATGGTCCGCTCCGATACAAGCCGGTTAAGCTGGCCCACTGCCCGGACACCCAGAATATTTCCCCATTTTTTGTATTCCTGGTAAACCGAAAAAAGGCTGGGGCTGTCGGTAAAGGGTTCAATGGTTTTTCCCTGTCCTGTGGCAGGATAGCGGAGCAGAAGTCCTTCGCCGTATTCCATAAGTGCAAAGGCGTCCAGTAGTCCCGTGCGGCTTACCAGGGGTTCCACATAAAGGTCTGCAAAATCGCCGCAGCGGTTTACCCGTACTTTGGATTCGCTGCGCTGTTCAAAAAGCAAAAGTGTATCTTCCTGGCGCTGCCGTTCAAAAAGAGCAAGGACATCGGCATAGGACATATAACCGGAGGAAATAGGATGGTCTTCTTTTACAAGAGCCAGCATTTCCCGTTCCAGCGCTGTTACTTCGCTTTTCCCCGGTTTTTTACCGTCCGCAAAGGTATAGTAGTATGAATGTCCCAGGGCATGGCCCACAATAAGACGGCGGCTGGGAAAAAGAGAGCGTGCGGCAATGGCAAGAATAAAAGCCAGGGAACGGCGGTAAATTACCGCGCCGTCGTGGCTTGCCAGCGAAACGGGCTCCAGGGTACAGTTAATTTCCAGCCTGGTGGAAAGGGGCAGTATTTCGTTGTTTACCCGGACCGCCGCAAGGCCTCCTTCAATTTCGCCAAAACTTTCCAGAAATGAATTAACCGGTACCCCAAAGGGACAGGTAACGGCCTTTTCCTGTTCTGCGCCTCCCTTGCCGGTTTTAGAAAAAAATACTTGTATCGTATTGTTCATGGAAACCAGTATAACCCGCCGGCACAATTCTTAATAGTCTTGTTTCTGTTACAGGTCCCCAAGGCAGCTTTTTATCAGATCCAGTTTTAAGGCCCGCAGCCCTTCGGTCATGGATACTTTATAGATATGGGGATTAAGAATACGTTTGTAACTTTGATCAAACTGCAAAAGACCGTCCTTAACCTTTTGTTGAATGGCCGGAAGGGAAGGGGAGGTTTTAACGATTTTACCGTTTTCCAGTTGTTTTGAAAGGAGCGCTTCGGCGCTGCCTTCTATGGTATGGTAAAAATGGCGGTAGTCCGCCTGGGGATGCCAGAAGGTATAGCGTTTGCCTTTTTCAAGAATATCACCCGGAATGGATGCAGGGTTTTGGCCGTCTTCGTCCAGGGCCATGATATCCGCCAGGGCAAAGCCCTTTTCGTCCCGGATACGCCAGACCTGCTTTACCCCGGGGTTGGTGGTTTTTTCCGGGTTGTCGGAAAACTTGATCGCCGGTGTAAGTTTTCCCGTGCCGTCGTCTCTGGCAGCAAGTTTGTACACGCCGGTAAAAGCGGCGTCGCTTCCTCCGGTAACCATTTGGGTACCCACCCCCCAGGTATCCACCGGCGCTCCCGCTTTGGTAAGGGTGTCCACGATGTATTCGTCCAAATCGTTGGAAACGGTGATGCCCGCTTTGGTAAGTCCCGCTTCGTCCAGAATACGCCGCACTTCTACCGAAAGGTAGTGCATATCCCCCGAATCAAGACGGACACCAAAATTCTTTCCCAGCGCCGCCAGTTCTTTTCCTGCTTTAACAGCATGGTGGATGCCGCTTTTAAGGGTATCGTAGGTGTCGATAAGAAAAACCGTTTTTTCCGGGTACAGTTTTGCATAAGCCCGGAAGGCTTCTTCTTCACCGGGAAAAGACATAACCCAGGCATGGGCCATGGTACCCATCACCGGAATGCCAAAGACCTTTCCTGCCAGGACATTGCTGGTTCCTTCGGCGCCGCCGATAAAGGCTGCCCGGGAAGCGGAAAGGGCGCCGTCCGGCCCCTGGGCCCGGCGGAGGCCGAATTCCATAAGGGAGCCCTTGTTGGAGGCAAGCCAGACCCTGGCAGTTTTGGTTGCTATGAGGCTTTGAAAGTTGATGATATTAAGGATAAGTCCCTCGACTATCTGGGATTCAATAAGGTTTGCATCAATACGGATCAGCGGTTCCTGGGGAAAAACAATGGTTCCTTCTTCCGCTGCCCAGAGACTGCCGGAAAAACGAAAGTCCTTGAGGTAAAGAAGAAAGGCCTCTTCAAAAATTCCCAGGGAATCAAGGTAGCAAAGATCCTCCGGAGAAAAAGAAAATTTTTGCAGTTTTTCAAGCAGGGGCTGGAGTCCTGCAAAGACCGAAAAGCCCCCGCCAAAGGGATGGCGGCGAAAAAAAACCTCGAACACCGCCCGCTTGTTCATCCGGTTTTTCCAGTAACCCTGCGCCATGGTGAGTGAATAAAAATCGCTAAACAGGGCCGAAGAACCGGCGCTCATTTTATCCCCTTGGTGTTATAAATCCGCAGCGGAAAGAAACACCGTCCCTTTTTCCTTCATAATAGTAATTGCCCTTGCCAGGGAACCGGCAGGGACGTTAATTCCCCTGGAAGCATCTTCAACACAAAAGGTTTTAAAACCCAGCCGGAGTGA
>BNVB01000071.1 GCA_025997795.1 Spirochaetia bacterium
CACACGGTCTCTGCCTTTGACTGGGTTCGCAGTTTTTCTTCCAGCCGGGCAATTTCTTCCCCCGCCTCGAGGCCCGCATCGGCAATCAGTTTTTTTAGTTCTTCAACTTTAAGACTTACTTCGCTCATGATACCTTCCTTATGAGGCCGGATGGCTGTGTAGATCGATCAAGGTGGAAATGATTTTCCGTTGATCCTTTCGGGGTACGATGGTATCCACAAAACCTTTGTCCCGCTGGAACTCCGCCCGCTGGAATCCTTCGGGAAGGCTTTGCCGGATGGTCCCCTCAATAACCCGGGGACCGGCAAAGCCGATGAGCGCGCCGGGTTCGGCCAAAATTACGTCGGCCAGCATGGCAAAGGAAGCGGTAACTCCGCCGGTGGTAGGATCGCAGAGCATGATAAAAAAAGGCACCTTTGACTTATCAAGTTCCGCTGCGGCGCTGGACGTTTTTGCCATTTGTAACAGGGAAAAAATTCCTTCCTGCATCCGGGCGCCGCCAGAAGTGGTATAAATCAAAACAGGTGTTTTTTCTTCCGCCCCCTTAAGGAGGGCCCGGCATACCTTTTCTCCTACCACGGAACCCATGGAGCCGCCCATAAACTGGAACGACATGACCCCCAGAATCAGGGGACGGCCTTCAACCGTGCAGGTTCCGGTAACCACCGCATCTTTCATCCGGGCCTTTTCTTCCGCCTCGGAAAGTTTTTTTTCATAACCCGTAAGATCAATGGGATTGAGGGAACGGAGGTTTGCGGAAAATTCCGTAAAACTATCTTTATCTGCCAGGTAGGCAATACGTTCCGCCGGTTCCATCCGGTAGTGCCAGCCGCAGGCAGGGCAGGTCCGCATGGCGGCGCTTACCGCCGTTTCATCATAAGGAATGCCGCAGCCGGGACAATTTTTTTCGCCGGGTTTCTCGGGTCTGGTTTTATCACTTTCAATGGACATTTTCAACTTCCTTTTCTATGTCTCCGTACCAGGATGTTCCAAAAACTCCATAATGGAATACCGGATGATTTATGATTAAGCGCTGCCGTTCAATGTTGGTTTTTATTCCTTCAACAACCAATTCCCGAAGGGATCGATCCATCCGGGCCAGGGCATGTTTCCGGTTAAGACCGTGAACAATAAGTTTGGCTATCATGGAATCATAATGGGGCGGAACGGTACATCCTGTGTAGAGGAACGAATCAAAACGCACCCCCGGCCCGCCGGGTATTTCCAGGCGGGTAACGGTACCCGGCGAAAGGGCGTTGATCCGGCATTCAATGGACCAGCCGTTGAGCGCCGCCTGGCCGTTTTCCAGTTCCATACGGCCTTCGGTGCAGGCAAGAATCTGCTGGCGGATAATGTCGGCGCCGCTGACATATTCGCTTACCGGATGTTCTACCTGAACACGGGCGTTTACTTCCATAAAATAAAATTCGCCGTCTTCCACGAGGAATTCGATGGTCCCCGCTCCCCGGTACTTAAGTTCCCTAAAAAGGGGAACCGCCCCGGCGGCCATGGCATTCCGCATTTCTTCCGTAACTCCCGGCGAGGGACTTTCTTCAATTAACTTTTGATGATTCTTCTGTACCGTGCAGTCCCGCTCGCCAAGGATTGCGACATTGCCCTTTCCGTCGGCAACGATCTGCAATTCCACGTGCCGGGGATTTTCCAGGTACTTCTCTATAAATACCGTGCCGTCGGCAAAGTTAGATTCCGCCTCGCGGCTTGCTAAACTGATATTTTCTGCCAGGTCTTCCGCCCTGCGGACTATCCGCATGCCCTTACCGCCGCCCCCGGCAGCGGCTTTAATGATGACCGGAAAACCCAGTTTAGCCGCAGCCTCCGCCGCTTCCAGTGCGCCGTTTCCAGCGGCGGTAACAGCGCCGGTACCCGGCGTAACCGGGAGGCCGTACTTTTGCGCGGTGGCCCTGGCCCGGACTTTGTCTCCCAGCAATTCTATCACCTCCGGGGCCGGGCCGATAAACACAAGGCCCTGCTCCTCTACCAGCCGGGCAAAACCTGCGTTCTCTGAAAGAAAACCAACTCCGGGATGGATGGCGTCGCAGTTGGTATGCAGGGCCGCCATGATCAGGTTTTCTTTTACAAGGTAACTTTTTGCAGAAGGAGCAGGGCCAATGCAAACTGCCCTGTCGGCCAGCCGTACATGGAGGTTGTCTTTATCGGCGGTGGAATAAACCGCCGTGGTTTCAATGCCCATTTCCCGGCAGCTGCGGATAATACGGACGGCGATTTCTCCCCGGTTAGCGATAAGCAGACGTTTTATCAAAATACATCTCCTTGACGTTTATAAACAATCGGATCGTATTAACCCAGCCGTTTTACTTCAAAAAGTTCCTGGCCGAATTCAACCAGATCGCCTGAGGCCGCTTTTACCGAAACAATTTCAGAATCAAATTCCGCTTCCAGGTGGTTCATCATTTTCATCGCTTCCAGAATACAAAGGGTATCCCCTGCTTTTACTTTGGAACCGGCCCTGACAAAGGAGGGCGCATCGGGACTTGCCGCGGCATAAAAAGTTCCCACAATGGGGCTGGTGATGTATTCGTTTTCTGCGGAACTGCCCGCCGGAGCCGTTGAGGTCAATACTGCCGGTATACCCAGATGGACGGTTTCGCTCCCGGCGGAAGGGCCCGCTGCCGCCGGAGCGGCGTTTTTCCGCAATACCAGCCGGGAGCTTCCTTCGGCAAGATCCAGCTCGCCGATATTTCCGGCAGAAAATTTATCGATCAACGTTAAAATAAGTTTTTCGTCCATAGTGTTCTCCGTTAAATACCCACGGGATTACCCGCGGGTAATCCCGAGGTTACCCGAGGGTAATCCCGCAGGGTCCGTATCGGCTTCATAGTTGATCCCCTCCACATCAAAACCGTGGGCTTCCAAAAAGTCGTGGCGGAATCCGCTTATATCGGTAAGTTCGTTTACGTTTTCTGCGGTCACCTTTTTCATGCGTTCCACCGTTTCTTTTTGTACATCTTCCCGCATTTCCCAATCGTCAATGCGGATGCGGCCTTCGCTGTCCGTGGACACCTTGGCGGGGTCAGCGGCAGTCCCGGGGCCATAGAGCCGTTCTCCGTAAAGCCGGATTATCTGTTCAATACAGCCTTCGTGGAGTTTTTTTTCTTTCATCACCTTAAAAAGGGTTGATACATAAAAGGGAATGATGGGGATTACCGCGCTGGCCCGGGTAACCAGGGCTTTGTTTACCGATACCCAGGCCCTGGCTTTACCGGCGCTGTTTATTGCCGCTGCGGCCCGTTCCAGATCCTGCTTTGCCCGGCCTATGGTTCCGTTTTTATAGATGGCCCAGGAAAGTTCCGGGCCGATATAGGTGTAGGCAACGGTCCTAACACTGTCCGCCAAAAGATCTTCTTTAGCCAGGGCTTCAATCCACAGCTCCCAATCTTCGCCGCCCATCACCTTGATGGTGCTGCTTATTTCTTCTTCGCTTGCGGGATCCGCCGATGCGGTGGTAAGGGCGCCGGACATCATGTCCAGGGTTGTTCCCGAATAGGCTTGGCCGATGGGTTTGATCACCGAACGGTACATAATTCCCGTTTTAGGATCCGTCCGTACCGGAGAGGCCAGGGAATAAACGATCAGGTCTACCTTGGCAGGAATACCGACAGCGGCGGCGGTTTCCCGCAGAGCCTTTACTGCCTGCTCCTTCATCCCGGCAGAATATGCGTCTCCGTCCAGAGTTTTGGAGGCAAGCCCCGCCTTTGCCGCTTCGCTGTCAAAGGTCAGGTTGTTGTACCAGCCGGGAGTTCCGGGTTTTGTGGCGGAACCGGCCTTTTCAAAAGAAACACCCACCGTGGCGGCGCCGTACCCGAATGCGGCAGCGATGCGGCTGGAAAGGCCGTATCCGGTGGAGCAGCCCAGGACCAGAACCAGGGCGGGACTTCCCGCTGTTTTGGCGGCGGCCGGATCTTTTCCTCCGGCAAGGGTTTGTTTTACTTTTGCGATCTGATTAGACACCACCCGGGCGCATCCGGCGGGGTGGCTGTTAATGCAGATACTGTTACGAACCATAGGTTTAATGATCATGATAACTCCTTATAAAAGGCGGCGGAATCGCCGCCAGTTGGATCGAACATTAATGACTAAACGGACGGCGCAGGGCCCACAAGGCAGAGCCATTCCGCTTCTGCGGCAAGCTCGTCTCCAACATAAGCCTTGCCTGACTGCTTTATCATTTTGGCGGAGACCCGAAGGTTGGTAATTTCCGAGCGGACTTCTTCGCCGGGCCGTACCTGGCGGCGGAACTTTACCTTGTCCACCGATGCGAGGAAAAAGAGCGCGTCTCCGCCTAACTTCCCCTGTTTACGCAGTCCCGCTCCTCCCGACTGGGCCATGGTTTCTACGAGGATTACTCCCGGTACCACCGGGTATTGGGGAAAGTGGCCCTTAAAGAAAAATTCTTTTTCGGTAAATACATGACGGGCGGTAATTGTTTCGTCATTAAACGAAACAATTTCGTCCACAAACAAAAACGGTTCCCGGTGGGGCAAGAGTTCTTCTATTTCGTTACTCACATAGCCCTCCGCTTAAACACAACCACGCCGTTGTGTCCGCCAAAACCAAGGCTGCCCGAAGCGGCGGCGTTTACCGTTCCGTACTGGACTTTGTGCGGTACATAGTCCAGGTCACATTCAGGATCGGGGTTGTCCAGGTTGATGGTAGGAGGGAAAAAACCCTGCTGGATTGCCAGCACGCAGGTGATGGCTTCCAAACCGCCGGACCCCGCCACACAGTGGCCTGTCATGCTTTTGGTGCTGGAAATTTTTAGTTTATACGCGTGATCTCCAAAGGCGTTTTTGATCATCTTTGTTTCGGTAGGATCGTTAATCCCCGTGGAAGTACCGTGGGCATTGTAGTACTGGATGTCTTCCGGCTTTAGTCCCGCATCGCGGATAGCCATGCTTATGGCCCTGCCGCCGCCGGAACCTTCCGGGTCCGGGGAAGTGATGTGGTATGCGTCCGCGCTGGCTCCGTATCCGGCAAACTCCGCCAACACCGCCTGGCCCCGGGCTTTTGCGTGTTCTTCGCTTTCAAGTACCATAACTCCCGCGGCTTCTCCCAGAACAAAACCGTCCCGGTCTTTATCAAAGGGGCGGCTGGCTTTTTCCGGATTATCGTTGTGCTGGGTAGAAAGGGTTTTAAGCATTTGGAAACCGCCAACGGCAAAGGGAACAATGCAGGATTCGGCGCCGCCTGCAATTACCACATCACAGCGGCCGGAGCGGATTAAATCCAGCGCCTGACCCAGGGCATCGGTGCCGGAAGCGCAGGCGGTTACCTGGGTAAAGGCGGGTCCCTTAGTTCCATAGATCATGGAGATGTTTCCCGCCGCTTCGTTGTTAATCATCAACGGAACGGTTAAGGGGAGCATACGCCGGGGCCCTTGATCAAATAGTTTCTTAAAAGATTCGCTTACAATTTCAAAACCGCCAATGCCGTTTCCAAGGACTATTCCCGTCATTTCGGCGTTGCAGCTAATCCGCTTGCGGCCTTCATCGTCTTTGGTCAAGAGGCCCGCCTGTGTTAGGGCCTGGTCTGCGGCGGCGGTGGCAAACTGGGTAAATCGGGCCATTTTGCGGTATTCTTTTTTGTCGATCCACAGGGCCGGATCAAAATCCTTTACTTCCCCGGCAATTTTAACGTCAAAATCGGTGGTATCAAATCCGGTAATGTGGGAAACCCCGCTCTTGCCCGCTTTAAGGGAGGCGGTAAAAGCTTCAATTGAATTTCCGATGGGGGAAATTACTCCCATGCCGGTTACGACAACTTTTCTCATGGTAGACTCCTCAATAGTAAACTAAATAAACATGCCGCCGTCCACGGCAATAACCTGTCCGGTGATATAGGCCGCAGCATCCGATGCAAGAAACAGAACCGTTCCCGCGATATCTTCGGGTGTTCCCAGCCGCTTTAGGGGAATCTGTTCCAGCATTTTTTCTTTTATCGCATCGGGGAGTACGCCGGTCATATCGGTGGCGATAAAACCCGGTGCCACGGCATTGACCCGCACATTCCGGGAAGCGGTTTCCCTGGCAAGGCTTTTGCTTAGTCCGATAAGTCCCGCTTTGCTGGCCGCATAGTTGACCTGTCCGCCGTTACCGTGCTGGCCCACAACGCTGGACATATTGATGATAGATCCGGCCCGCCGGCGGATCATATCCCGGCCGACGGTGCGGGCGATAATAAAAGCGGCGCTTAAATTGACATCCAGCACTTTGCGGAAATCTTCCAGGGTCAAACGGAACGAAAGGTTATCTTTGGTAATGCCCGCATTGTTTACAAGGATGTCAAAACCATCCGCTTCTTTAAGCGCCGTTTCGATGAGGGCTTCCACTTTTTCAACGGCGGATAGATCCGCAGAAAGCCAGTGCAGTTTTCCCTTTGCCGCCGTTGTCCTTTCCCGGAGATCACCCGGTTCTTTGGTTCCCAGCCCCCAAACTTCCGCGCCCTGGCTTAGAAACAGATCCGTTACGGCCTTTCCTATGCCCCGGGAAGCTCCGGTAACCAGCGCTTTTTTGCCTTGTAGTATCATCGTTATTCCTTGGTGATAAGATTTGTTATGGTATCAATTTCCGCCATCGTACCCGCACCGTAACAGGGAATAAGACTTCCCGTATCTTTCCACAAACCCTGCAGTACCTTGCCGGGTCCCGCTTCAAGAAGCGCTCCCTGGTTTCCCAAAAGTTCGGCAATGGCCGCTTCTTCGCTGGTCCAGCGCACACCTTCTACAATCTGCCGCAGGGCCAGGGATTTTGCTTCCGCTCCGGTTTGTATCCGCCCCCCGGTAACATTGGAAAAGAGGGGGATCGCCGGATCATTAAACGTAATTTTTTCCAGCGCCGGGGCAAAGGCTTCCGCCGCTTCCTTCATAAAGGGTGAGTGGAAGGGACCTGCCACCTGGAGCCGCAGTACCCGCCGGGCTCCCGCTTCCTTAAAACGTTTTTCCGCTTCTGCCAGCGCGGCGGCGGTTCCGGATATTACTACCTGTTTGGGGGAATTGATATTGGCCGCATATAAACCGCCCAGGCTGTTATCGGCAATAAGGGCCTCCACCGTTTCCGGGGCCAATCCCAGTACTGCGGCCATGCCCGGTGCGCTGTCTGCGCCGCCGTCCGGCGTACCGCCGGTACTATCCGCGGCAATACGGTCAACCGCAGCCTGCATGGCTTTGCCCCGGGCTTCGGTTAGGGTAAAACAATCTTCTATGGTAATGACCCCGGCGCAGGCCAAGGCGGGGTATTCCCCCAGGCTGAACCCGGCGCAGGCAGCGGGGACTAAACCCCGTTCCTTAAGGCAGGCGGCGGCGGCCAGGGAGGCGGCGCTCATGGCGGGCTGGGAAATATCGGTACGTTTAAGGGTTTCTGCATCCGAATCCCGGATAAGGCTTACCATGTCACGGCCCAGAACGGCGCCGGCGGTGTCAAAAATGTTTTTTGCCGCCGCCGATGTTTCAACTATATCCAGGGCCATGCCGGGGTATTGGGCCCCCTGGCCGGGGAACAGAAAAACCAGTGGCCCGCCGGGAATTGTTTCTACCATCTGATTAAATTTCCTCCGTAGGTAAGTCCTCCGCCGAATCCGACGGTGATAATAAGATCGCCCTTTTTTAGTTTACCCGAACGGTTAAGTTCGTCCAGGGCAATGGGAATAGAAGCGGACGATGTGTTGGCGTATTCTTCCATGTTAAGGTAAAACTTTTCTTCCGGTATTTTAAGCCGTTTCGCCGCCGCCTGGATAATCCGGGCGTTGGCCTGGTGGGGGATAACCAATGCCAGGTCTTCCAGGGCGATGTTTTCTTCTTTCATTATCCGGGCAAGGGTTTCGGTGATCACTCCAACGGCAAAATTGTATACTGCCTGGCCGTTCATGGCGATAGCCGGAACTTCTTCGACAACTTCGCCCTTTTTCCAGGGGTTCCGGCTGCCTCCCCGGCGAAGAATCAGGTATTCCCAGCCTGAGCCGTCGGAGCCCAGGATAGTCCTTAAAAGACCGGTCTGTCCGGCATTTTGATTAGAGGTATCGTTTTTTTCTATTAAAACAGCGCCGGCGCCGTCTCCAAAAAGTATACAGTTGGAACGATCGTCCCAGTTGGTGATCCGGGAAAGCACTTCGGTCCCGATAACCAGGGCCCGTTTCCGCCGGAAATCGGCCTTTAACATGGCTGCCGCTGTTTCAAGACCATAGATAAAACCCGAACAGGCTACGGTAATGTCCATGGCGGCGGCGTTTTTGGCCCCCAGTAGATGCTGAACGATACAGGATGTGGCGGGGTGACTGAAAAAATCCTGGGTGGCGCTGCTTAAAACGATAAGATCCACCGTCAGGGCCAGCTCTTCGGGGGTTTTTTCCGTCACCAGCCCCCGGTCTATGGCACATAACAGGGCTTCCCTGGCGGCATCGGCGCCTAAATCGCTGGCCGCCACCCCTTCTTCGGCAATATGCCGGTTCCCAATCCCCGTATGGGAACGGATCCACTCATCGCTGGTGTCGATCCGATCCGCCAATTCCTGGTTACTTACCCGGCGGGGTGGAATAGACCGGCCGGTACCAATTATTTCAATAGTCATCAAAAACCCCCATTGTTAGACTGCAAAAGCCGTCCAAAGTTGCAAAGCGGGATTTTTCCATGACAAAATTCCAAAAAATGTCATACTCAGAAGATAACAAACTGGGAGAAAAATGTCAAGATTTGAGGAGGTTTTTGAGGGGATTTTACAAAGCCGCCAAAGCCGCCAAAATGAGAACCTTTGGCGGCTTTAATTGCTTTATTTTGGAAGCGGCTCAATTATGCCGCATAATTTCATTCTACTGCCCCGGTAGTACCAATCGAATATCCGGATCCTCCGTATGTGCTAATAGGTACTGCGGTGTAAGGCGGAGCATCCGAAACAAAGTTCCCCAGGGTAAACCGGGTTTTGAGGGTTGCAAAATCACCCGCGGTAACCGGGGCTTCATATTTAAGGATTGTTTTAGTGAGCCAACTCGCTTCGGCCCCTGCCGCAGCGCTCAGATCTATGGTAAAGGTATTAGACAAGTTACCGGCAATGGTGACGGAACCTGGATCTGCAGCATCATATGCAAGCCCAATTTTATCAACGCCGGCAATTGATATTTTTCTTGTTTTTTAATAGCATAGAAGTATGGAATACACCGCATTACTACAGGAAAAAGTACAACTTCTTTCACCCATCGGGCAGCAGGAAGTCGTTGATTATGCCGATTTTTTGCTCCTCAAATACAAATCCCAAAAGCCAGTAAAACCCCTCGCAGGGTGCATGAAAGGTACAGTCGTATTTATGGACAACGATTTTAACGCCCCTCTGGATGATTTCAAGGATTATATGTGACAGATTATTTGGTAGATACCCAATCCCTGTTGTGGTTTGTCGAAGATGATATAAAACTCCCCCCAAAAATCAAAACAATAATGGAAGACCAAAACTCCCATTTGATTGTTAGCATTGCAAGCCTGTGGGAGATCGCCATAAAAACAAGTATTAAAAAACTTACTCTTTCAGTTGAATTTAATTTGTTCGTTGAAAAAATCCATCTAAACGGCTTCGAGATACTCCCTATTGAATGTTCCCATTTAATAACATTAACAACACTTGATTTTCCGCATCGCGATCCATTTGATAGAATAATCATAGCACAGGCCATAACAGAAAAAATGCAGGTAATCAGTTCCGATGATTCTTTTGGACAATATCCTGTCCAATGGCTTTGGTATAATAGACGAAATCAGCCGTAATACCAAGGGCATATCAGCATAAGGGTCAAAATACAAGTTTTTTTTCAGGCTAAACCTACATTCTTTCCAAAAACGTCTCCAGCGCCCCGGGATCAAGCATATTAGCCATATAGGCCCTGGCATGAAGTTCCGGGGGCAAAAGATAATCGTACTTGTCCGTATAGGGAAAGGCCCGAATATTTTCGCTCCGAAAGTATTCGGGTCGAATACCTTCGGGGCGAAAGTATTCGGGGCGCAGTTTGCCGGATGTTTTTTCGCGGATACCCGCCAGGGCGGTGCGGAATTCAGCGGCGGTGAGTTTTGTGATAATGCGGAAATAGCTGTCGTATTCCGCTTCAACAGAAACAAGTTTTAAACTTTTCCGGTTTTGGGCATTTTTTAAAAAAAGTTCAATGGCCCGCATTCCGGCGCTGCTTGTCCAGGGAAAAAGAAAAAAAGTTTTATTTTCCGTTTCTTCATTTCCTTCCATAGCGGTAAATGTCTGGTTCGTTAGGCCCAGGCCGGCGGCGATACGGCGGCTCTGCTCCAGGGCGGCGCGGGCGCTTTGGCTCAGGTAAGCGTAGTCCGCTTTTCCGGTCAGGATAGACCGTTTGGTTTCCGCTATGCGCCGGTGGATGTTCCCGGCCCGGCCGCGCCAGAGCCGTTCGCCGCCGTGATCGCTTGTTTCGCCTACCCAGATTTCC
>BNVB01000072.1 GCA_025997795.1 Spirochaetia bacterium
GGAAGATACTGATAGAACCTTCCGTATGTTTCCGTTACAATAGTAAAACATGAAGCGGAATTTAACAACCGCAGAAGGGCAAAAGACTGCTTTGTCCCAAAGTAAAGCGGCATGGCAGACCGCCAGGCCCCTTCTGGGAAAGCTTATCAAGTGGACCGTTTGGGCCGTGCTGGCCCTTAATATATCGGTTATAACCCTTTATACCGTTGGATCGTACCAAAGGGCCGATGACCAGTCCCAGCTTGCCCTGGTACGGATCTGTCTGGTTGTTTCGCTGCTTCTGGTTATTTCGTCCATTTACGGCATTGTGCTGGATTTGTACTATGCCCTGCGAAGGCAAAAAGCCGCCTATTTAGCGGGTGTGCTGGGGTATATGCTTATCATTGTGTTGGGCTTCTGTACCGCCCTGGCGGCGGCGTTTATCATCGGCGCTGTTGGAGGAAACCGCTGATTATGGAAAAACCCCTGAAAGCCCTGCGGGGCGCTGTTTGCGCCGCCAATACCCGGGAAGCAATCGCCGCGGGAACAGTAAAACTGTACGATGAACTTCTCTCCCGGAACAAGCTGGCCGAAGCAGATATCCTTTCCCTGCTTTTTTCCCTTACCCCCGATTTGGATGCGCTAAACCCCGCAGCGGCCCTCCGCCAACAGGGCCGGGCAGAGGAAACGGCCATGATGGTTTTCCAGGAAGCAGCTGTGACCGGCAGCCTTCCGGGAATTATCCGCCTTATTGTCCATTGCCGCCTAAGCGCCCCGGCCCGGCATGTATACCTTGACGGAGCGGAAACCCTGCGCCCTGACTGGTCTGACCAGTAGGCGGTATGGATGCGGCAAGTCGGCATGGATGCCGCCAAGCCGCCACGGATGGCGGCTACCCAGTAATTGACTAAAATGCGCAGCATTTTAGATCGGCATGGACGCCGCCTTGACTAAATTGTTGGTTTTTTGCTATAGTAACATATACGCCATCTTAGCTCAGTTGGCAGAGCGCGTGACTTGTAATCTCGAGGTCTTCGGTTCGATTCCGAAAGATGGCTGGTCAATGCGGCTAGGCAGGCGAATATAACCAGGGGAGTTTCCCGAGCGGTCAAAGGGGGCAGACTGTAAATCTGTTGGCTCAGCCTTCGTAGGTTCGAATCCTTCACTCCCCAAAGTGAGTTAATTCCTTATTGTATAAGGAAATATGAATTGAACTACCCTTACAGAGGGCGTTCACAATCCTATACGGATGAAAAACGACACATAGAACGACATAAAAACTCGTTCTCAATGCCGTTTTCCGAGGGTGTGAACGTGAACAATTACCCGTTCTCAATTTTCAAGAGGTCTAACCGACCTTGTTATTCAGTGGCTTTTAAAGACGAAACCGGAAAATTCATGCCGCCTATCTCGACCAGAAAGGCCACGGAAGCAGAAGCCTTCAAGGTGGCTTTCCAGTGGCTCCAGGAGGGGATCCCCCAAAAGCAGGAAACGGTCCAGGTAAAGCAGCTTTCCCTGAAAAGCCTGGTCCGGGGCATAGCGACCGAGCGCGAAGCGGAAACCATCCTGAAGGAACTTAAGCGCAGGGGCTTTTTGAAGGGGTACATCCTGACCGGCACGGACAAAGCCCGGGATCTGATTGAATTCCTCACCGAGTTTTGGGACTGGAAGTGCAGCCCCTATGTTCAGGAAAAACTCCGGAAGAAACACAGCCTCCACGAAACGCACTGCCGGCAGATGGCGCGGGCTATAGAGCAGCACTGGAAACCGTATTTTTCCGGCCGCCTCCTGGGGGAGATAGCTCGGCAGGACCTGAATGCCTTTATTGATTCCATCGGCGGCCTGGATTGTTCCGCCCCCTGGAAAAACATGATTATCCGCGCCGGTACCATAGCCCTGAAATGGGCACACAATCGGGACATGATAGACCGGGATGTATCCGCGGGGATTATCTGGTTTTCAGGGAAACAAAGGGAGCGCCAGATCCTCAGCCCGGAGCAAGCTGGAGCGGTTTTCCGTGTGCCCTGGAAAGACGAACGGACCCGGCTTGCGAATTTGCTTGCAGCGGTTACGGGCTTGCGCTCCGGAGAAATTAAAGCCCTGCGGGTCCAGGACATGGGGCAGGACTGCCTGTATATCCGCCATTCCTATAACCGCCTCGAAGGGCTTAAGGGAACAAAGACCAATGAGCCCCGGACGGTGGAGCTTCCCTTCCACGGCATCGTCAAAGACATGATGAGCCTGGCCGCACAAAACCCGCACGGCATGAGCATGGATTCATTTATATTCTGGGCGGCCCTGAAAGTGGATAAGCCGATAGAGGAACGGCTATTGCTCGATGACCTCCGGGGCGCCCTGGTTCAAACGGGCATGAGCATGGAGACCGCGAAGGTCTACACCTTCCACGCATGGCGGCATTTTTTTACGGCGTACATGAGAAACCGCATTGATGAAAAGCTGCTGAAGAAACAAACCGGGCATAAATCATTGATCATGCTGGATCACTATTCAAACCATGTTCTTGACGGCGACCGGGAACGGATACAGGCGGCGCAGCGGGAAACATTCAGAGAATTACTACCGGAGGGATTTTTGTAATGTCCTTTGTGAAAAACGATCCGCGCATTAACAGGAAGGGTAGGCCGCACAAAGTAAAGGTTTTTTCAACAAACCATGAAGAAGCAGAACATGAAGAAGACGAATTTTTCTTATGGTCCAGGAAAAATAAATTCACAGGGGCAAGATACTGCATAGCCCGGCGATGGCCGCCCAAATATGCGGCCGTCGAAAAATTAATAGAACACGGAATTATTATTGAGCATGACGATGAAAGCCTGGAATGGACATTAAACCGTGAAAGCCTGGTTGATCTGTTTTATAATCAGCCGTTTCCTAACATGAAATGGGAGCCGGTTGAAACGGCGTTTAATTTAAAGCGGTACTCATTGCGTTTTTATGTTAGCAAAAATGGCGGGAGTAGGTATTATCAAGACGGGGAAACAAACCCGGACTACGAAAAAGTTAAAAGAATTCTAGAAAAAAGTTAATCGTAATATGTCCATATTGTCTACTCCATTGTTATCATTTGTTTTTATTTTATATTTGTAGTATTACTAAAATAAAATTATTCTCCTATACCGTGAATGAAAAAAACTAATCACGGTTAAGGAGTATAAACCATGAATGACCAAATAACCCCTGCGGTATTAAGTCGCAAATCCGCATCCACTTACATCGGCGTATGCACGACCACGCTTGACCGCATTGCCGATCTCCCTCGCGTGAATATCCGGGGCCGGGTGTTCTACCGCCCTGCAGATATCGAAACATGGCTTGAGAAAAACGCGAAACCGAAAACCGGCAAAACCGTAAAGTCGCGGTAAGCCGTGGACAAACAGACAAGCGGGAAGCCCCGGACCGATGACCGCCTGGCCGCTATCGTTGCCCGGCTTGCGGAAAATGCGGCCGGCCTGCGCTACGGCACGGCGGCGGTTTCGTTGCGGGTTCACGACGGCCGGATCGTGGATATTACCCATACGGTAACGGAAAGCCAGAAGGAATATCCGGGGCCATGATCGTGAAAGACAGGTACAGGTCGGAATTTTTCCAGATGAATAACGCGCCGGTCCAGGACCCCGGCCTATCATGGGCCGCCAAGGGGCTTCTGGCCTATCTTCTATCCCTACCGGAAGCCTGGGAGGTCCACCTGCGGGATCTGTTCGCCCGCAGCACCAGCGGAAGGAAACCAACGCAAACGGCCTTGAACGAATTGATTGAGGCGGAATATGTAAAAAAAATACATGGCGAGAATATGCGCCATACAAAATATATTGTTTTCCGGGGCGGTGCCGGTCTCCCAAAGGGGAGTTTACCGTGAACGAAACAATACGCAGATTAAAAAATAAGACAGGTAATTTCACAATCATACTGAACGAGGTATTTCAATGCTCCGGCCTATCAGCAAAAGCTAAGGGCCTATACGGCTATATCATGACCCTGCCCGATGACTGGCTTATACACAAGCGGGAACTGTATACCCATTTCACCGAAGGCAAGGCCGCGCTTGATAACGGCTTCGCGGAATTGGAACGCGCCGGGTATATCAACAAGCGGCTTATCCGGGACGGCCACGGCCATATCATGGCAACGGAATACACGGTATTTGAAAGCGCGGAGATGAACGATGTACCGAAATCCGAAAATCGGATAACGGTAAAACCCACCGAAATCCGAAAATCGGATAACGGACCGAAATCCGATTATCCGAAATCGGATGAACTGCTATCGGATAATCGGACACTACTAAATACTGATCTTACCAAAGACTTAGAAGAACCAAAGACTGAAAATTATAAATATACAAAAAATGGTAGTAGTAGTAGTAACACTACAACAACCATAATTAGTAATTTTTTAAGGGAATGCAGAACCCTGGGATTCGTCATATCCGGTAAAAAAGCGCGTTCCCTGCTTGAGAGCGGAATCAATCCTGAATGGCTCTCCGGCCCCGAATGCTTCCCCTCGTTCATAGCCGCCTTTGTCAGCGAGGCATACCAGGACAAGGCCGATTATGAACGCAAACGGCTTTTTATATCCGCCCTGACCTGGGAGGACAAACGGGAGGAATATCAAGACTGGCTGGAAAAACAAAAAGCCAAGGCCGAAAAGAAGCGGCAAAAAGAGGAGGCCGAATCAGAGCGACAGCGCAAAGAGGCCCTGCAGCTGGCAACGCCAAAGCCGTCATCCTGCCTGAACTGTGGCGCGGAGCTTCCCCTTGATACCGACTTATGCCCGAAGTGTGATCACTATTCAGCATGGGACGATGAAACCGGAGCTTATGTCGCGCAGAAACGTTTTGACTTTGCGGAACTTATGCGGGGTATGCGGGAAAAAGGCCGCATATCGAATGACCAGATCGGCGATGTCGATATCGATCAGTATTTCAGGGAACCCGAATGACACCGGAAGGCCGCATAAAAGCCGCCTGTTTACGATACCTGGAACGGCGGGGAATATTCTGCTGGAACAATCCTTCCGGGGCCGTCCGCATTGCCCAGGACCGATGGCTCCACTTCGGAAAGAAGAGGGAAGCGCGGATCTGCTGGGATGCCTTCCCGGAGGCCGGTTTCTGGCCGTGGAGGTGAAGGCTCCGGGAGGGAGGCTCTCGCCGGAGCAGCAGCAGTTTCTTGCCGAGGTCCGGGGCCTGGGCGGCCTGGCCGTGGTTGCGAGGGACTGGAAAGAAATAGATCAGGCCCTTCGGGAGGCGGGATATATTTCAGACGGGCCGCTGTTTGAGAGGAGGGAGCATTGAGCGGGAAAACGAAGCCCCGGAATGATCCGGTAAACCATCCGGGCCATTACACTTTTGGCAAGTATGAAGTAATTGACGTTCTTGAGGACTGGTTCCCCATCGGACCCGCTGCTCTGGCAGGTGGGGAAATACATAGCCCGCGCCGGACGGAAGGGGAGCATGGCGGAGGATCTGAAAAAAGCCGCATGGTATCTTAACCGGCGCATTGAGAAAGAATAGCGGGAAAAATTGACGTGAAAACATGGAAGAAATCGAGGAGGAAAATATATTTTTCCAAATGAAAAACGGTGTTGTAAACGGTATGGAACGGTTTTTTTGTCAAAGGGCAAAGCAAGATGAAAGATTACTTGACGGTAACGGAAGCGGCGCGATCCCTGAAACTGACCAGGCAGGCGGTGCTCTACGCAATCAAGGCGGGGAAGCTGCCCGCTGAACGCGCCGGGCGGCAGTGGCTTGTGAAAGCGGTTGATCTCGAAAACGCTTATTTTATAAACCTCTGGGATTCGCGGGGGAAACTGCTTCGTTATCCAGCGCAAGCCTGAAAACGGGGCGGGGACAGCCGCAATGTCCCCGGACGTATAAATCCCTCCCCCCCCCGGAACACGGCAAAGCCCCTGAAAACGCAACAGCGGCCCGTCTCGTGCGTTTAGGGGCATTTTACAGCGGGTCAGTGCGGGCGCGCGAAAAAGTACCGTCCGCTTCCAGCGCCATAAAGCGGCGGAGCCGGTGGACCGCCGCGATGCGGGCAGGGTTATCCGGCGCGGGGGTCCGGCTTTGGGCCTGTGAGCGTATCTCCGGGGCACGGCAATACATCAAATCCCGAGGATTACGGAGTTGAAATATTGTCAAGTGTTTTTTCCCCCCTTCGCCGCCCTGTCTGGCCGCGTCATCTATTTTCCTTCCTTGGCTTGCCTGTTTTGAACGATGTTGTTATCCCAGTTTTAGGATCTGCATAGTACCCTGCATATTCTTCCGGTAGATCATACTGCTTCATTAGTGCCTTTAAGCTAGCCACATATTCCTCTCGCGTATCCCCTTCGGCAAGGTCCTGTATAGCGTGCCATATCCTGCCGATTGGATTAGAAAATACACGGCCCTTGCCGAAATCAAGAGAAAACCAAGTTCCTTCAAATGTCATTTTCACGGGCATATCCAATCCATATTTCTCTTTCAACTCAGCTACCGTTTTCTGGGGAAATATGAGGAAAATTATATCCATTGCTTTTGTCACCGAATTATCCATCAATAACCTCCAAAACTATCTAGTATCGCCTTCATTGGAGATGACCTTAAACTTAGTTCCACGTTTCAACAAGAATTCCTTTTCATGAGGAGCTCCGGAAACGCTTTCTACATATGCCCCTGCCCCGCCTGTTCCGGCGCTCCGCACGGCTCCCCTGGGGATCTGTCCAGGTACAAGCCGGGCCGTCAACTCTTTTCCCCGGTATCATTCATCCGGGGCTTTTTTGTGTCCTGTGTTTTACTGGCTTGTCGGTTTTTCCGACATACCACTATGACGGGAACCGTCAAGGAATCCTTGACAGCTTATTTTGTTATGCTTGAAACCGGGGGAGCGTCCGGGGCAAAGAACCGGGCCGCCCCTAGAAAGCTATACCTGGCTCCCTCGGGGCTGCGTCCGAGTACAGGCCGGGAAGTCAAATCTCTTCCCTCGTATCGCTCAGGGTAAACCATTGGCGGGGAGGCGGTGATTCGTTATATGTCGCACCTAAGTATTTCGCCATTTTTTCCAATTCCTCTTTTGTAAATTTTTCCTGCCGCAGTTTGTTGTTGAAATAATTTTTTGTTATTCCCAAACACTTATCTGCAAGCTCTGTTTGAGACATATTTCGCTTTATAAGCAGGATTTTTATTTTTTCAGAAATACCCATATTGCCCCCTACTGTAATATATATCGGCTTTTTATGTACTAGTCAATATATTTTTATTGAAAATCAATATTTTAATAGTAAAAAGTAAACTAATGTATAGTAAAAATCGTCAAAAAAATATAGAAAATTATAAAATGTTGTATTAAAGTTATTGACAAGTTAATAAAAATAGTGTATATTTACATTAGATAGATAAGGAGATACGAAATGACCAATAGCGAACTGAAAAGCAAAGTCGTGACCCTGGGTAACAAGCTGGCCCCCCGGATGGGCGGGGACCGCAAGGCCGCCTTTGTGGAAGCTTGGGCAATCGTGAAAGCTGGGGGCCTGGAACTGGCCGTCAAGGGTGTCAGCTTAGGGAACCGGCAGGAAGCCCTCAAGCGGCTGGCCGCTTACAACCCCGCCCAGCTTCGGGCGGTACTGGTCCCGGAGCCGGAAAACCCGGCAGATCCCCAGGCCGTGGCGGTACTGGTGGGTATCCAAGGCGGTAAGGGCCTGTTCCGCCTGGGCTATGTGCCCCGAAACATGGCGCCGGTGGCGGCGGCCATGGGCGGGAAGCTCCCCGCCCTGCGGGTGGTGTGCGGAACTTGGGGCTGGACCGGAAACACCTTCGGGGCGCGGGTTGCCCTGGGCGTATAGCGGGAACAAGGGCAGGGGCACTAAGCCCCGTCCATAAAAAACACATGGAGGTTTGTATGAATTACAGCAGTCAAGAAGACTACAAAGCCAAAATCGCAAACAGTGGTAAATGGCGCACCGCAAACGATTATGAAGTATTTGCTTTCAACTTTTGTATGGAATGTAGATATTTCAAAGCCGACAAAGACGCCGGATCGGTCTGTAGCGGGGATTGTTCTCTCATGGAACAGGAAGGGGCATACAACGGGGTAATAGCTACCGCCGTATGCAATCGGTACGTGAACACACGGGGTTTTGACATCAATGGAAAGGTTGTTGATCCCGCTGCCTTGCCTAAATGGATACCGACACGGACAGACAAGCGGACAGGCGAAACGTTTATTGTCGCATAACGCGGGGCTTTTATGCCTTGCCTTGGGAACTTCCGCAAAAAATATACCGCCCCGGAAAACGACACAGCAAACGACACAAAAAAATCTATGAAGCGGTAACACGGCATAGGCCGGAATATGTCAAAATATGTTGAATAATCAATCATAATGCGCTAATCTAACACACGATAAGACCGTATGGGCTCACATTGGGCGTTAAAGTGGTTCTGTAAATCTGTTGGCTCAGCCTTCGTAGGTTCGAATCCTTCACTCCCCAAATTAAAAAACCCGGCCGCTACTGTGGTTGGGTTTTTTGTTTTTTACCGGCAGCTAATCCTTTTTGACCTCCTGCAGCCTTGTTCATGTTTTCCGTTATGTTGTATGCTAAACTTACCAATCATGCTAGATTTTGAAGCAGAACTAAATAAACTGCTTTTCCGTGAAGTTGAGCAACTCCCCCGGTATGAATTTGCCCAGACGGTTGAAATACCTTGAGAAAGAGATTTGATTGTCACCTGGGCAGACACAGTAAGGCGGCAGAATTATATCAAATGAGCTGGTTCCAAAATCGGTTATTTTGTCACCAGCTCTTGCAGTTTTTCAGGCAAAAGCCTTACAAAACTGCGTATTTTATAGGTTGCAGTTCCAAAATCTGACATTTTGGAACTGGCCAAATAATATTGAAAACGCCATAGAGTTTGAAATTCTTAACAGGAAAAACACCTACGATCCGCAGTTGCGGCAGGCGGAAAAAATATAAAAATGCTGCGGGGTCTAGAAACCCTCTTATAGGGGGGAAAGAAGCCATGATGTACATTTTCAAATACGCCTGCGGGAAGATTGTGATTGAAGTGCTTTGTCCTTCTTTTTGTTTAGGACGGGTCAATTTCTGCCTTTTCCTATCCTTATCTTGCATAAAATATAACATGTGCTATAATAACCTCGTGGATAAGATAGATTTTTCTACTATGGTCAAACAGGCGCGGAATGAGGCGAAATTGAGCCAAGAAGCCTTGGCAAGCGTCCTGAATGTGTCTTTTGCGACTATTAACCGGTGGGAAAATAAGAAAACCATGCCAACCAAGCTGGCGAGAGTGGCTTTTGACAATTTTTGCAAGGAAAAGGGCATAGAATTTGAAAAGGATGGAAAATGATTGGGCTCAAACTGAAAGATTGGGACTTATAAGAATAAACAATGTAGGATAAAAGGGGCGAATTTCCAGGATGAAGGACATATTCAAGTTCCATGATGATGTTATAGACCGATTTGCCCTCTTCTCCCGGAGCTTTACCAAAATCCGGGCTGTGGATATTCAAAAAGTCGTTGATGATGAGTACGAACAAGGCAGATATTGGCCGCCTGAACTGATACAGATAAACCCCAATTACCAAAAAGCCCATACCGTTCAAGAGCTGGTTTTCGATGGTTCTCTGCATTCCAAATGTGGTGAGATTTTCAAAGGCTATACTCTCTACAAGCATCAGGAACAGGCTCTTGCCATAGCCCAGAGGGGTGAACCCTATGTGGTAACCACCGGGACTGGTTCCGGGAAAAGCTTGGCCTTTTTCCTCCCCATTATTGACCATATTCTCAAGGCCAAAGAGCGGGACTCAAAACCCCGAACCAGGGCAATTATCATTTATCCAATGAATGCCCTGGCAAATAGCCAAGTTGAGGAATTGGAAAAATATGTTAGTCAGTTTGCCCCCAATTCCCGCCCCTTTACCTTTGCCCGGTATACCGGACAGGAAGGAAACCTGGAGCGGGAAGAAATTGCTGCTAATTCTCCTGATATTTTGCTAACCAATTATATGATGATGGAATTATTGCTTACCCGGTACAATGACACTGACCGGCAGGTAATAGGCCATTGCGAAGGGCTGGAATATTTGGTCCTTGATGAATTGCATACCTACCGTGGACGTCAGGGCGGTGATGTTGCTATGCTGGTCCGCCGGGTAAGACAGCAGCTTCATACAGAAAATCTGATTTGTATCGGAACATCCGCAACTATGGTAAGTTCGGGGGATGTTAAGAAAGATACAGAAGATTTTACAGAGGTTGCAGGTTTTGCATCCTTGCTTTTCGGGCAGAAGGTAAACCCACAAAATGTTATCGCTGAAACTCTGGAACAAATAACCGATCAAAGCGTCTCCCTTAAAGAATGTTTGCCTTTATTGTCAAATA
>BNVB01000073.1 GCA_025997795.1 Spirochaetia bacterium
ACCCTCTTTATTGTATAAGGTTGTGGTACCATCATTGAAACTCTGACCCAATGCATACTCAGTACCAGGATTATCCTCCGACGAAGACCAGTAAACATCGGTAGTAAAATTGCCTATGGTAGCTTTATATTGGTACATCAGGTTCAGTTCACCCTTGCTGGGGAGGAACCAGTCATTTTTGCTGCCTGGGTAATTCTTGCAGGCTTTTGACGCAGGAGCGTCAGGGTTTCCCCCCAGCACCTTCGCGGTATTGGCATAGCCCGTCCCGATACCGGTTTCTGTGCCTGCGTGCCAGTAGATGGTAGCCCACCGAACGGTTCCGCTTACATCCGCCGGAGCCGCTTCCAGGTAGTGGTATGTTCCACCATTGTAGACACCATCACCGACTGTACCTACGGTAAAGCCACTTACATCGTAATAGAAAATTTTCCCGCCGCCGGGACCGGTCCCGCCAATGGCATAGGTGATCCCTCCCCCAAGCAGGTTGGGACTGTCACCGCCGTCGCCTCCCCCGCCGCCGCAGGACAGAACCGCAAACAGCATTACTGCAAAAACTGCTTCCGTTAAAAAGTGTACTTTCTTTTTCATTCTTTACTCCTCTATAAATTTTTCCCTGCCATGACAGGGTTTGAGACAAAAGGATTCCTCTTTAGAGGACAGCCGGGATTCTGCTTTAGTGGATAGGGTTCCTCTTTAGTGGAAAAGGGTTCCTCTTTAGTGGAAAAGGGTTCCTCTTTAGTGGAAAAGGGTTCCGCTTTAGCGGAAAAGGGTTCCTCTTTAGAGGAACCCGGAGATCTTGGGTTCATGGAAAAGTTCAGTGGGAAAAGAATTTTTGTTAAAGGGATACTATGAGAGAGAGAGAGAGAGAGAGAGAGAGAGAGAGAGAGAGCAATTTTCGTGCCAAGTTACGGGCTTTCTCATAAATTTAATGCTAATTTATGAAAAAAGATATGTCAAGTGTTTTTCCTTGCTTGGAGGGCAAATTCGTGCTATTTTGTTAGAAAATGTGCTTTCACGGGGAATACTATCTAAGCTGACCCCAGAATCCGTTCCAGCACCATATAAAGCGCCGTACCGCCGAATATGCTGATAAGAGCATTACGTTTCCACAGGTGGACGGCGGCGGTAAAAAGAGCAGCCGCCCCCAGGGGGATACAGGCGCTTAGATCCGGCAATCCCTTAAGCGGCAGGGCCAGGGTATTAACCGCAAGCACCGTCATGGCCACCGGCGGCGCTACGGCCTCCACAAAACCAAGGAAGGATCGCATGACTCCGCCGCCGGGGGGATTTTCTCTGGTATTTCGCTCTTTTCCAAAAATAATAAACGGCACTACCCGGCATAAAAAAATCACCGCGCCCAGTACAAAGGTATAAACAAAAGCTTCCCGGATACTCAACATTCCGTACCAAACCGTGTTTCAAAAAACTGGACAAGGCCCAGGCTGATAATCATGGCGCTTAAAAGCGAAAGCCTCCCGGAAAGTTCGCCGGGCAAAAGAAACACCGCCGCCGCCGCAGTAATGCCGGAAATGACAAAAGGTGCGGGCCGCTTTACCCGGAACATCTGTTCTATCATCAGTACAATAAAAAGGGCGGTAAGGGCAAAACCTACACCGTCAAAATTCCAGGGGATCAGGGAACCCGCCAAAGCGCCGATAAGAATTCCCGTGTTCCAGTAGATATGATCGAGCAGTGACACAAGAAACATAAAACGGCCCCGCCGGGGCAGCTCTGCGGAACCGGCAGGGGGAAGGGACGAGAGCAGAGCAAAGGTTTCGTCGGTAAGGGCAAAAATAAGATAAAACCGAAAAACTCCGGCATTTTGGAAACGGCGGAGCATGGAAATACCGTAGGCCATGTGCCGGGCATTCACCACAAATTCAATCAGCACCGCTTCCCAAAGGGAAACGCCGGCGGCAAAAAGCCCCACGGCGATAAACTGGCCCGCACCGGCATACATAACGATCCCCATGGTCACGGCCAGATACCAGGGATAACCCCGTTCTATGGCAACAATGCCAAAGGCCGCGCCCAAAGCGATATAACCCAGAAACACCGGAATTGAATAACGGAATGCCGCGGGCAAAAGAGGTTGATTTACTGGTTCCATGGTCCTATCCTACCGGGCAGCAAGCTTGTTTACAAGTCAGGCGAAACGTATAATGAAGCCCTAAAGGGGCGATCATGGCGTTTACCATCACCGAAGAAGAAAAGCGTACCCTGCTGGCAGATGCCCGGGAAGCCATAACTGCCCGCCTTGAGGGCCGTCTGCCGGAATACCGCCGCCCGGCGGAATTGGCGGCGAATGGAAAGGATGCCGCCGCGGCCATACGCGCCGGCCGTTCCGCCCTGGCCATGTCCTGCGGGGCCTTTGTTACCCTGCACATGGTAAGCGGCGGGCAGGGTCCTGCCGGTGAACGCCGGCTCCGGGGATGCATCGGCAGGATGAGTGCGGCGGAGGCGCTGGAAAAGACAGTGCGGACCATGGCAGTTGAAGCGGCCTTTGGCGATCCCCGGTTCCCGCCGCTGTCACAGGATGAATTCCGCACCGAAGCCGCAGGCGAAGGTTCCCGCTGTGAAATTGAAATCTCTGTTTTGTCACCCATGGAAAAATGTACCGATCCCCGGTTGGTACAAGTAGGTGTCCACGGCCTTTACCTTATCTACCACGGCCGGAGCGGAGTACTCCTTCCCCAGGTACCGGTGGAACAGGGCTGGAACCTCGACGAGTACCTTGATTATATCTGCGTTAAAGCCGGGGTTCCCCCCAGGTCATATACCGCACCGGATGCGGAACTCTTTACGTTTACTGCGGTAGTGTTTGGGGAATAATTTTCAACACAACACAGGATGCTTACCCCGCCAGTAAAACCGGCGGGGTAAAGACCGTACATGAGCTTATTTTTCTATTTCACTTCGCAGGGGTATGGGGGTGCTGTCCACATCATCAATGTGGTTACCCGCCAGATACTTCTTTGTTTCCGCAGCGATAACTCCGCTTAAAAGGAGTACCGCAATAAGGTTAGGAATAACCATCAAAGCGTTAAGTCCATCGGCAAGATCCCAAACCAGATTCAACGACATAACACAACCCAGGAAAACGGTTATGGTATACAGTATGCGGTAGGGAATAATAACTTTGGAACCAAGCAGGTATTCCGCGCTCTTTTCGCCGTAATAGGACCAGCCCAGTATGGTTGAAAAGGCAAAGGTGATAAGGCCGAAGGTTAAAACAAGGCGGCCCACATAGGGTATCTGTCCGAATGCGGCGTTTACCAGCGACGCTCCGTTGGAATAATCAATGTTAGGATTCGCAATGGCGGAACTAACAACAACAAGGCCGGTCATAAGACAGATGACAACCGTGTCCCAAAAAGTACCGGTCATGGAAACCAGCGCCTGGCGGGTGGGATTCCTTGTCTGGGCGGCGGCGGCAACGATGGGCGCCGAGCCCATTCCCGATTCGTTGGAAAAAAGTCCCCGGGCTATACCAAAACGGGCAGCTTCTTTTATGGTATGACCAAGCAGTCCGCCGCCCATGGCTGTGGGAGTAAACGCGTACTTTAGAATTTCCGCAACGGCGGGGCCGATATACTTATAATGCATCACCAGGATGATGATACAGCCAATGGTATAGAGGACCGACATGATCGGAACGAGCCCTTCGCAGACCCTGCTTATCCATTTAATGCCGCCGATGATCACAATGCCCGCAAGGACCATCATGATAATACCCGAAATCTCGGGTTTCACTTTGAAATTTTCCAGGATAAGCCGGGATACGGCGTTTGACTGCACGCTGGAACCAATGCCAAAAGCGGCAACGGCAGCAAAGATCGCAAAGAGCACACCCAGCCACTTCATCTTAAGGCCCCGTTCCAGGGCAAACATGGCGCCGCCAATCATCATGCCTTTTTCGTTTTTTACCCGGTACTTAACGGCGATAAGGGATTCGGCATATTTGGTGGCGATGCCAAAAACGCCGGTGAGCCACATCCACAGTACTGCGCCGGGTCCGCCGGCGGCTATGGCTGTTCCCACCCCAACGATATTCCCTGTACCGATGGTAGAAGCCAGCGCCGTTGTCAGCGCACCAAACTGGGAAACATCGCCCGTGGCGCCCTTGTCGGGGGTTACCGAAAGCTTTATTCCCAACCCCAGTTTACGCTGAATAAAGCCTGTCCTTACGGTCAAATAAAGATGACTTCCAAAGAGCAGTGCCAAAAGCCAGGGGCCCCAAAGCCAGCCGTCAATCGTACTTACGATTTGTTGAAATTTTTCCATAAATACACTCCTTTTATGGTCTACGTCGAAACGGACGTATAATTGGTTCATTATGCGGAATTTACCGGGGAATTGCAAGGCAACTGATTTTGCTGACAGCTGGTATGATTCCGGTTTTCAGTATTACAATGGAAGTATCTTTTTATTTAGGAGTAAAACATGAATCGTAGCATTGGAGGTTTTATCCTCTACATTGCCACCGCATTGTATCTCTTGGCGGCGGGAATCCTTGGCCTTTTTGGCGGCAGGGGCGGCGAATTTTATGGCATGGTCAGCGGAATCCTTGGCGGCGGCGGGCTTTCTACCGTCATCGCTATTATTTTTTCGCTGGCTGCCGCTTTGGCGGGGGTTTTGCTAATCCTCCAGCTTTTTGGCATGGAGTTTAGCATTATAGAAACCATCCTGATAGCTTTTATTGTTCTGTGGGTGCTTTTTATCCTGGTAAGCGATATTATCCTTCCCTTAAGGAGCCATCCCGGTCTTTTGGTATGGCTTAGAACCCTGGCTTCTCACCTGGTAGTGCTGGGAGCGATCATAACCGGTACCAAAACCTTCGGCGGCAACTAGCGGATTTTGCGGCGGCTTTTGCCGCCGCTTCCACCAGCCCTTTTACCGGCAAAACTACGAGATTATAGGCGTAGGTTGACAAAATGTAACAGTATCTGTTATATTTTGTATACCATTTATGCAGACCATTAAACTATTAGGAAACACCCTGGAAACATTGGCAGGCAGGGAACATTATCTTTTTTCGGTAAGCGATTTTTACTCCCTTTTTCCTGAAATGAGCTCCCCCGCCCTGCGGGTATTACTGGGCAGGGCTGTAAAATCCGGTATACTGGCCCGGATATGTTACGGATTATACCTTTATCCAAAAGCAGGATACCCCAAAGGCCTTGAACTGTACCACGCTGCTTCCCGCTTGAGGGAAGAGAGCTTTTGCTATTTAAGCCTGGAAAGCGCCCTGAGCGATGAAGGACTGATATCCCAAATACCCCTGGGATGGATAACAATAATGACCGGAGGGCGTTCCGGTATTATCTCGTGCGGCAAATGGGGCTCCATTGAGTTTATCCACACAAAAAAGCATTTTGATGACATAAGCGCCCTGCTTGTTTATGATAGGCGGTATGGATTGTGGCGTGCAAAGGCAAAGCTTGCATTACAGGATATGAAATCGGCCAGGCGATCCATGGAGCTTGTTAATTTGGAAACAGATTTATGAACTTATTTGATCAAACCGTGGAAACAGCCCTTGAAGCGGATAATACCTATGCTGCTCTTCGCCCGGTGGTAGAAAAGGAAATCCTGCATCACGATATTCTGCGGGAAATGAATAAAGCCGGGTATCTTCGGGAAATAACCTTTATGGGCGGTACCTGCCTTAGGAGCTGTTATGGTTCCGAGCGATTAAGCGAAGACCTGGATTTTTCCGGCGGCTTTGAATTTAAAAAAGAAGATTTAGCAGGGCTTGGGCAGTTAGTAATAGAAGGGCTTAAGAAAAAGTATAACCTGGAAGTCTCTGTCGGTGAACCGGTAAAAGAAACCGGCAATACCGATACCTGGAAGATTAAAGTAATCACCCGTCCCGAACGGCCGGATTTTCCTTCCCAAAAAATCAATATTGATATCTGTACCTTGCCAAGTTATGACCGTAAACCGGTTATGCTTAAAAACTATTACGGCATAGAAGCAGGGACTTCCGGCATTATCTTGTACGCTGAAAGCCTGACTGAAATTCTTGCAGACAAGATAATAGCCATAGCTCTGCGTTTAAACAGAATAAAAAATCGTGATCTATGGGATATTCTCTGGTTATCCAGGTCTCATATTTTCCTGTCTCAGGATTTACTGGAAAAGAAACTTGCTGACCGGAAAATAGCGCCAGCGGATTTTATAGCAAAATACCATTCCAGGCTGGAAGAAATACAAACAGGGCAAAAAGATTTTATTGCGGAAATGCGGCGTTTCCTTGCCCCGGCTGCCTTTGATGAACATCTTACAGGATCCCTCTTTTGGGAGCATCTTTTATTGTTACTGCGTGAACTTGTTAACAAGGCATAGATTAAAAATTCCCCTCCGCATACAAGCGCCACGCTGGGTATTGCCATAAATAGTGTAAACCCGGCTATAAACGGGTTGCCCCTCCGTAGAGAGCGGCATATGCTATGAATGTGGAGAAAACAATGGGTAGAGTAACAGCAGAAATCACTTTGTCAAATCCTATGGATAAAGTACGGGTACAGGAAGGTATTCGCAGTAGAATCCGGGAAGTAACAGTAACCGCCATAGTGGATACCGGAGCGAGTACAATTATTATTAACGAGGAGCTTCAACAGCAGTTGGGGTTGGAAATTGAAGGTAAACGGCGAACAACCTTTGCCGACGGCGGACAGAAGGAATGTGGCCTGACTGAGGGGATAAAAATCCACTGGAAAAATCGTCATACAACCTGTAATGCGGTGGTCATTCCTGGCGCAAAGTCTGTCCTTCTGGGTGCTATCCCCCTTGAGGATATGGATCTTATTATCAACCCGCTTAAACAGGAGCTTATCGGCGCTCATGGCGAGGTGGTAGAAGCCCTGGCACTATAAGGAATCTGTTAAAACAGCCCATTGTTGGGCTGTTTTTAAACCGCAGAATACCGCCTAATTTTCCCAAAAAATCCCAAATTCGCCTCCGCATACAAGCGCCACGCTGGGTATTGCCATAAATAATGTAGA
The DNA here is from genome assembly GCA_025997795.1 of Spirochaetia bacterium. GTDB lineage: Bacteria > Spirochaetota > Spirochaetia > Treponematales > Breznakiellaceae > BNVB01. Next base: position 7,008 of record BNVB01000073.1, read on the forward strand.
CCCCGCCTTTGTATGGAGGAAAACTATGGCGAAACACGCAGAACCTGCAAAATATGCAAAGCATATTGCAGCTCACGACCCGATCATCGATCCCTGCTGGGACCCGGTATTCAAAAGTATTTTTACCAGGAATACCACCCAGTCAGAAATAGCCCGCAAAAAACTGCTCTCGGCTATCCTGGAGGAACCAGTAAAAGAGCTAAGTATAAGCGCCAATGAACCGCCGGTTTCCCGGCTGGACCAGCGGCAGATACGTTACGACATCCAGTGCCTCTTTAACTCCGGCGAACGGGCCGATATTGAGATGACCCTCTACCCGCACAAATGGGAAGTCTTCCGGATGGAGTACTATTTAAGCCGTCTCTTTGCCAGCCAGGAAATCCGGGAAGAAAAGGGTTCGTATAAAACCCTCAAACGAAGTTACCAGATTTCCCTTTTGGCACGAGGCAAGCTGTTTGAAGATAAGTCTTTTGATCACCGGTTTATCTACTACGACCCGGAGAATAAAATACCCTTCGGTGGACTAACAGCAATAATCACGTTAGAATTAGAAAAGCTGGGGGTAACAGCAAAAAAAGCAGTTTCCGCCATGAGCGAAAAAGAACGCTGGGCCGTATTTTTTAAGTATTACAACGATACGGAAAAACAGCCCCTGATACAAGAAATAACCCGCGAAGAGGAGGGCATAGCAATGGCGGCAGACGTAATCAGCGGATTTACCGCAGATGAAGTGGCGTTTTTCCATGAGATGAGTGTGGAAAAGTATGAACTGGATATGCGGGCCCATGCGCAGGAAGCAGAGGAAATAGGCGAGGCTAGGGGCTGGAAGAAGGGTCGCGTGGAAGGCCGGGCGGAGGGCCGCACGGAGGTGCTGGATCTGCTCAAAAGCGGCAAATCCCCGGAGGAAATACTGGGCAGTTACGGTAAGCAGTAATAGCCTGATATGGAAAACAGCCCATTGTTGGGCTGTTTTTTTAAACCACAGAATAAAAGCCGAATTTCCCAAAAAATCCCCAAAATTCCCCTCCGCATACAAGCGCCACGCAGGGTACTGCCATAAATAGTATAAACCCCGCCTTTGTATGGAGGAAAACTATGGCGAAACACGAAAAACCTGCAAAATATGCAAAGCATATTGCAGCTCACGACCCGATCATCGATCCCTGCTGGGACCCGGTATTCAAAAGTATTTTTACCAGGAATACCACCCAGTCAGAAATAGCCCGGAAAAAACTGCTCTCGGCTATTCTGGAAAAACCCGTGAAGGAGCTAAGTATAAGCGCCAATGAACCGCCGGTTTCCCGGCTGGACCAGCGGCAGATACGCTACGACATCCAGTGCCTCTTTAACTCCGGCGAACGGGCCGATATTGAGATGACCCTCTACCCGCACAAATGGGAAGTCTTCCGGATGGAGTACTATTTAAGCCGCCTTTTTGCCAGTCAGGAAATCCGGGAAGAAAAGGGTTCGTATAGAACCCTCAAACGAAGCTATCAGATTTCCCTTCTGGCACGGGGTCAGCTGTTTGAGGATAAGTCTTTTGATCATCATTTTATCTACTACGACCCGGAAAATAAAATACCCTTCGGTGGACTAACAGCAATAATCACGTTAGAATTAGAAAAGCTGGGGGTAACAGCAAAAAAAGCAGTTTCCGCCATGAGCGAAAAAGAACGCTGGGCCGTATTTTTTAAGTATTACAACGATACGGAAAAACAGCCCCTGATACAAGAAATAACCCGCGAAGAGGAGGGCATAGCAATGGCGGCAGACGTAATCAACGGATTTACCGCAGATGAAGTGGCCTTTTTCCACGAGATGAGCGTGGAAAAGTACGAACTGGATATGCGGGCCCACGCTCAGGAAGCAGAGGAGATTGGCGAAGCCAGGGGTGAGGCAAGAGGTGAGGCAAGAGGTCGAGCAGAGGGTGAGGCCAGGGGCTGGAAGAAGGGCCGCGTAGAAGGCCGGGCGGAAGGTGAAGCCAGGATACTGGATCTGCTCAAAAAGTCCGGTTATGACACCCAGGGTATAGAAGCGGCGCTGAAAAACAGCGAATAGCCCGATACGGAAAAACAGCCCCTGATACAAGAGATAACCCGCGAAGAGGAGGGCATAGCAATGGCGGCAGACGTAATCAACGGATTCACCGCAGACGAAGTAGCCTTTTTCCATGAGATGAGTGTGGAAAAGTACGAACTGGATATGCGGGCCCACGCGCAGGAAGCCGAGGAGATAGGCGAAGCAAGAGGTCGAGCAGAGGGTGAGGCCAGGGGCTGGAAGAAGGGCCGCGTAGAAGGCCGAGCGGAGGGCCTTGCGGAAGGTGAGGTTAGAGGCGAGGCAAGAGAACGGGCCAGGGTGCTGAATCTGCTCAAAAAGGCTGGTTATGACACCCAGGGTATAGAAGCGGCGCTGAAAAATAGCGAATAGCCCCGATACGGAAAAACAGCCCCTGATACCCGCCATTTGTTCCTTAAAGAGGAATTTCGCCCTAAAGGCGGGGTATTCGACCCGGCGAATAAACCCCAAATTTCCCCACAATTCGCCGATACTATACCAAAGGCCGGAAATTCCCCCTCGGGGGCTTTATTTATAGGGAATTTTCAGGCTAAAATGGCTATATTATATTGTGGGGAATTGTTTATAAATGAAGAAACGCTGGCTTATCGCCGGATTAATCATATTTCTCGCACATGCCGCGGCCTGGGGGCAGGCGACTCACTACTGGGTTGGGGCAAACATAACCTGGGCTGATCCAGCCAACTGGAGTTCAGACCCTGGTACTGTTATTCCAACTTCAGTTCCTATTACTACATCTATTGTTGTCATAGATACTTCTTTTACCACCACAGTTTTTCCGGTGTTGCCCGCAGCAGGTATTCAGGTTAGCGGTTTAACGATTGGTACCGGCGCCAGTTTAAATATGGGATCATATAACATTACGGGCTTAAGCAGTTTTACCAATACTGGGACTCTGATTAGTGCTGGCGGGGAAACGATAGCCGGTATAACTAGTATCGGCGGTACGGTAAACCTGGCCGGTGATTTTCTGGTAAGCGCAGTAGGTACAAAAATCCCGACTTATACCGGGTCATTGAATATAAACGGGACCGCGACAAGCCCAGCGAATCTGGCAGTAACAACAGCAT
>BNVB01000074.1 GCA_025997795.1 Spirochaetia bacterium
TTGCGTGGGGGATAAAATTTATATGCTGGAAAACGCCATCTATTCGGTAATCAGCCCCGAAGGCTGCGCCTCAATATTACTCCGGGACGCCGCCAAGGCCAAAGACGCTGCTGTCATGCTCCGCATCACCAGCAGCGACCTCCTCGACTTCAAGGTGATCAACGGTATCATTAAAGAACCCGAGGGCGGAGCCCAGACCAACCCGGATCAAGCTGCCGCCGCCATTAAGGAAATACTTACCAGGGACCTGGACGACCTTTGCGGCAGACACCCGGAAGTTTTGGTGCGGTACCGCAACCAGAAAATCCGCAAAGTGGGTCACTGGAACGAGGCTCTTGGGGCTTAGCTTACAAAAGGAGCCTTTTACCCTCTAAGGAGAAGACCGTGAAAAGAACTGCCGTTGTCCTCTGTTTTTTGTGTTTAAGCCTGCCCGCATGGACCGGTGTTCCCGTCCCGCCGCCCTGGATTTACGGTCAGTGGTATACCCAGGTGGGAATGGATGCCGCGGCGGAAACAGAAAGTGAAAACCTGGTATTGATCTTCCTGCCCGGCGATATCCTGGTGAACGGCGCCAGTGTTTTACAGATGATCAACGAAGGGTACATTACCGCCTTTAACCAGCAGATAAGCAATAATAGCTATACAATCCGTATGGAGTACGCCGACGGGTTCTGGTGGGAAGAAAGTTTTCCCATGCCTGCCATGACTTCCGTATACATCGACAAAAGTTATGGCGAAGGGGAATACGATACCATGACCTATACTTTTATACCCCTGGGAATGGTACCGCCCTCCCCGGTACCCAACGACTTTGAGTAAAAAAGCTGAACGATAGCCAGTATCATTTGGCGGTCATTTTTGTCCAATTGCTTAAAATTCTGTACCAAAGTCCGGACTTCCGGCCCCAGGGGTGTTTTGTCCTGCTGTTCATTCTCCCCGGTTACTAGGTATTCCACAGAAACTTCTAATACCTTGGCTATTTTGACCGCCACATCTGCGGAAGGCATATATCCCCGCACATTGAGATAATTATCCAGCGTATGCTTACTTATTCCTGCCAAGGCGGCAAGTTCCTTAACTCGCATATCCCGATAGGAAAGTTCGGATTTCAGGTTTTCTTTAAATCCCATTGAAAAGATCATACAGCCAAACAGCATAATCTATACTTGACAATATCCATTATAGCGGTAATTATTACACAATATATGCTGTTTAGCATATTTATTGAGGGCCATTATGCATAATGGAAAGAGGGTAAATAAGGAGCGGAGCTGGCATGCTGTTCTCTAGCAATATTTTTCTGTTCCTGTTTTTGCCAGCAGTTTTGGCCATATATTTCCTGTTACATAACAGGAGCCTGAAAAATGCCTTTTTATTTCTGGCAAGCCTGTTTTTTTATGCATGGGGCGAAATCTATTTTGTTTTTGCGATGCTTGCGGTCATTGTTTTCAATTTCCGCCTCGCTATGCTCATTGACACAAAACGGGATAATAGCGGTACAAAAAAACTATTGCTGTTTATCGCCATAGCGGGGGATCTGTCCCTGCTTTTTTACTACAAATACTTCAATTTCGCAATAGAGACGCTAAACCGATTTATCCTGCCGGCGGAATACACATTGCCACTGAAAAACATAACGCTGCCAATCGGTATTTCATTTTTCACTTTTCAGGCAATTTCTTATGTAATAGATGTTTATCGCGGAACCGTGCCGGTACAGACAAAATTTATACCTATCGGCCTGTACATTTCCCTTTTTCCACAGCTTATCGCGGGCCCCATCGTCCGCTATGGTACCGTCGCAGAAGAAATTGAACGGCGAAAAGAAACCTTCGTTGATTTTTCCTATGGCGTCAGACGGTTCATAATCGGATTTGGCAAAAAAATGCTTCTGGCAAATAATATGGCGCTTATCGCCGACAGGGCTTTTTCCACCGCCGACCCGGAGCGTTCGGTTACCTTCGCATGGCTTGGGGCAGCGGCATATTCGCTGCAAATTTTGTTTGACTTTTCGGGTTACTCAGATATGGCCATAGGCTTGGGCCGGATGTTTGGATTTAAATTTCTTGAAAATTTTAATTACCCGTACATATCCCGTTCAATATCGGAATTTTGGCGGCGCTGGCATATTTCTCTTGGTTCATGGTTTCGTGATTATGTGTATATTCCCTTGGGCGGTTCCCGTGTAAAGGCACCCCGGCTTATGTTCAATCTGTTTGTGGTCTGGGTATTGACCGGGGCATGGCATGGAGCCCACTGGCATTTTGTGGCATGGGGTTTACTCTATTTTATGCTTATAACTTTTGAAAAAATGACCGGACTGCCCGCAAAGCTCAAAAGCGCCCCCGCGAAAGTTGCATATCAGTTTCTTGTACTAATTGCTGTTTTGGGCGGCTGGGTGTTGTTTCGAGCCGATGGATTAAGAGCCGCGGCAAAATACGCTCTTTCCATGGCCGGCATGCGCGGCAATCCCCTGATCTGCGGTCCCGCTATCGGAATGATCCGGGATTACTGGATTTTTCTGCTGTTTGCACTCCTGTGTTCAACACCGGTATTTTCTATAATCAAAACCAGGCTTGAGGAAACCGTATTGGGGCATATAGCAGCCATCCTTTCCGTGGTGTTTTATCTTTTAATTTTCGTGTGGTCGTTTTCATTTATTATTGTCGGCGCCCATAATCCATTTATCTATTTTAATTTTTGAGGTGATGATGAAAATACACGCAGGAAAACCAATAGGGAACATACTCTTGACGATAAGCTTTCTTTTATTTGTTGCTATAATCGCCGTTGCCCCAATAAAGCAAGTATTGCACGTAATAAACGAAATCCCCCTTGGAGAAAACACGCTTAAAACTTACATTAAGAATACCAAAGGAAAACTAGATGAGATATACTCAAACATGCTCAATTTTACAAGTCCTCCTCTTGTTAACAAAAGGACCTATATTGAAATAAACGGTTCAATTGCCCGTTTGATGGGACAGCGGAGAATGAACAATGTTGTAAAATTGAAAAACGAATATCTTATAGCAGAATGGGAAGGCGTGGATGGAATACAGCCCAAGCTTGATACTTCCCCTTATGTATCCGGCATAAAGCAGCTTAAAGAGTTTTGCGAAAGCCGCGGCATCGCATTTCTGTTTGTTCAGGCTCCGGTTAAAAGTTGTAAATATGACAAACAGTTGCCGATGGGGATTTCTGATTTTCAGAATGAAAACATGGATGAATTTCTGTCTTTAGTACGCGGTTTAGGAATTGAGGCACTTGATTTGCGCGAATTATTGCATAATGATGGCCTAGACCATTATCAGGCATTCTTTAAGACAGATGTTCATTGGACTCCCGAAACCGGTTTTTGGGCAGCCAACAAAATACAAAGCTATTTTGTCAATAAAGGGATACTCACCAATAAGAATACGGTGGTTCAGAATTTATCAAATTACAATATTGACGTGTATACTGATATTTTCGTAGGCAACCAGGCCCGCAAAACGGGCGTTGCTTTTGGCGGGATTGAGAATATCAGCCTTATCTATCCTCAATTTGATACCAATATTCATTTAAGTGGAAATGAGATTGATAAATCAGGAAGTTTTAAGGATGTTATGTTCGATATGTCATATATGGCAAGAGATTTTGAAGCAAGTCCTTATAATGTGTATCCACTTTATCCGAATCAGTATATTCATTTCAATAATAACGCAGCAGAAAACAAAAAAACGATATTATTTGGGTCAGATTCATTTGGCATGGTTTGTGCGCCTTTTTTATCATTAAGTGTGGAAAATCTGTTTTTTGGCTATGCCACATGGAGTGATCTCATTAGGTGTCTTAATACAGCTAACCCGGATATTGTTGTAATCTTATTTACCAGTGTAAATACTTGGCATTTACAACAATTAGCGGATGTATTCAAAGATCAGTCTGAATAGTCAATAGTCCGAATACCCGTTTCTCCACTTGAGTAAAAAAAGAACCCGGCCTAAACCGGGTTCTTTTTATGCCGGCTTATCAGCCGCCATAAACCGCTATCATAACACCCGCCGCAATGGCAGTGCCGATGACACCGGACACATTCGGGCCCATGGCATGCATCAGGAGGAAGTTCCCGGGATCTTCCTCAAGGCCCACCTTGTTGGAAACACGGGCGGCCATGGGAACCGCAGACACGCCGGCGGAACCGATGAGGGGGTTGATCTTCTCTTTGAGGAACAGGTTCATGAACTTGGCGACCAGAAGCCCAGAGGCTGTGGCAATGGCGAATGCCGCCAGTCCCATGACAACGATGATGAGGCTTGACGGGTTAAGGAAGCGGTCCGGGGTCATTTGGCTGCCCACTCCCAACGAGAGGAAGATTGACACAATGTTGATAAGTTCGTTCTGCATGGTTTTGGAAAGCCGTTCCACCACGCCGCATTCGCGGATAAAGTTGCCGAACATGAGGCAGCCGATAAGGGGCGCCGCCGAAGGAATAAGGAAAATTGACAGGGTAAATACCACCAGGGGGAAAGCGATCTTCTCCACCTTGGATACGGGCCGCAGCTGTTTCATCCTGATAAGCCGCTCTTCTTTGGTAGTAAGGGCTTTCATAATGGGCGGCTGGATGATGGGTACCAGGGCCATGTAGGAATAGGCCGCCACCGCCACGGTTGCCAAGAGGTGAGGGGCGAGCTTTGCCGCTATGTAGATCGTAGTAGGACCGTCGGCGCCGCCTATGATCGCCACCGAGCAGGCTTCTTTCAGGTTAAAGGCGACACCGGGCAGGTAATTCGCCAGGCTGATGCCGAAGAGGGTGCCGAACACGCCGAACTGGGCCGCGGCTCCCAGGATGGCAGTCTTGGGGTTGGCGATGAGGGGGCCAAAGTCGGTCATGGCGCCAATGCCCATGAAGATGATCATGGGAAAGAATTCGTTACCAACGCCGCCTTCATAAATAATATTTAACATTCCGTGGGGAGCTTCTCCCATGGCGGCAAAGGGAATGTTCACGAAGATCGTACCGAAGCCGATGGGGATGAGCAACAGGGGCTCAAAGTTCTTGGCCGCCCCCAGGTACACGATGAGGAAACCAACCGCCACCATCAAAAGTTCCTGCCAGCCAAACACCGTGATGGGCTCCCCCGCCGGAGTCTCGCTTTCAGTTTTATCGGTGATGAATGCAAAGATGCCGGTGGTTTCGGCGATGTTTCGCATAAAGGTACTTAGGGATACCCGGGGAAGGTCGGTACTGTTGGGTATGATTCCGTTTAGGTTATGAATTGAGGGGAGCTCACTTTTTGAGGCCGCTGTCTGGGCCTGGGCTCCGGGACTAAAAGCAGAGCTGACAACGGAAACAGCGAATGCGCCAATCAGGACGATGAGACACATTTTTACAATCCGCCCCGGATCTTTTTTAGTGTTTAACATTTCTTTTCCTTCTTAATAAAGTATGGAGAACTCCAAGAGATTGGATACTGCGTAAGCATTATCCAATCTCAGCTATTGGCTGCTGCGAGGCAATCTGGGCTCCGGCGGCTGCCAGGAAATGCACCCTTCCGGCCGCGGTTGCCTTGATTTCCAGTTCCATTTTCATGGACTCAATGATGATAACCGTATCGCCCTTCTGCACTTCCGCGCCCTCGTTCACCGCATAACGCAGAATGGTACCGGCTACGGGAGCGGGTAACACAGTGCCGCCGCCGGATGGTGCGGCAGCAGCCGGGGCTGCCGCAGGAGCGGCTTCCGGCGCAGGTGCGGCGACCACAGGGGCAGCACCCCCGCCAATGTCCGCCACCGGCTGCTGGGCCGCGACCTGGGCCCCGGCGGCAGCCAGGAAGTGAATCTTCCCTGCGGCGGTGGATTTTATTTCCAGTTCCATCTTCATGGATTCGATGATGATAACCGTATCACCCTTTTGTACTTCCGCGCCTTCGTTAACAGCATAGCGCAGGATCGTTCCGGCCACTGGCGCGGGGATAGTTACACCGCCGCCGGAAGCAGCTCCGGCGGGAGCAACCGCAGGGGCGCCGGGGGGCGCCGGCGGGAGCAACCGCTACAGTTCCCGCTGGGGCGACCACTACGTTGTAGTTGGCGCCGTTCACGTTCACCGTATAACGGGCGGCCTGACCGGGAGCGGCGGCAGGGGCAGCCGCCGCAGAGGTTTCCTCGGGTTTAAAGACCACCGGGCCTTCGCCGCGTTTTTTGAAGAAATTGGGAGCAACCTTGGGGAACATGGCGTAGGTAAGGACATCCTCGGGGCTGACCGTTCCGGTTCCCAAAGCTTTTTTGGCCTCTTCTTCCAGTTTGCTATACTCCGGGGGAATATCATCCGCCGGACGGTGGGTAATTTCTTTTTCCATTTTAAGGGCTTCAAGGGCCTTTTTAACCACTTCGGGATTCTTGGGAGCCGGACAGGTGCCGTACTTGCCCGCCATAAGGTCCTGGAATTCGCCGGAAAGCCGGTTGTATGAGCCAAAGAGTACGTTGAACACCGCCTGGGTACCCACAATCTGGCTGGTGGGAGTCACGAGCGGCGGATACCCGGAATCTTTCTGGACCACAGCAATCTCTTTGAGCACCGCATCGATCTTGTCCGAAGCGCCCTGCTCTTTAAGCTGGCTTTCCAGGTTGGAGAGCATTCCGCCGGGAACCTGACTCGCCAGGATACGGGTATCCGCACCCAGGAAGCTGGATTCAAACTTTTTGTAGTTCTTCCGTACATCCCTAAAATAAGCGGCTATTTCCAGCAGCAGATTGATGTCCAGGCCCGTGTCGTATTCGGTACCCCGGAAAATCTCCACCATGGTTTCGGTGGGGCTGTGACTGGTACCCATTGCAAGAGAGGAAATCGTGGTATCCAGTATCTCCGCGCCCGCCTCGGCGCACTTGGTCAGCGTGGCCACCGACATTCCGGTGGTGGCGTGGGTATGAATTTCAATGGGAAGGTCAGTCACCTTCTTGATGGCCTTTATCAGATCATAACCCTCGTAGGGCTTGAGGAGGCCGGACATATCCTTGATACAGATGGAGTCCGCGCCTATGTCGGCATATTGTTTTGCCAGCTCGGCGTATTTTTCTATAGTATGGAAAGGGGTAACGGCGTAGGAAATTGCCGCCTGTATGTGCTTGCCGGTCTTTTTGGCGGCTTCGGTGGCGGCCTTGAAGTTCCGGGGATCGTTTACCGCATCGAAAATGCGGAAAATGTCCACGCCGTCTTTGGCGGCATATTCCACGAATTTGGCCACCACGTCGTCGGCATAGTGCCGGTAACCCAAGAGGTTCTGGCCCCGCAGCAGCATCATTATCTTGGTATTGGGCAGGGCTTTTTTCAGTTTTTTCAGCCGTTCCCAGGGGTCTTCATTCAAAAACCGGATGCAGGAATCAAACGTGGCACCGCCCCAGGCTTCCAGGGCAAAAAAGCCCACTTTGTCGAGTTTATCCGCTATGGGCAGCATATCCGAGGTAACCATGCGGGTGGCAAACAGGGACTGATGGGCATCCCGGAGTACAAGGTCTGTAAGTTTAACTTTAGGCATTTTTCCTTCCTTAATTGGTTTTCTGATATTCATTAACCGCAGCCGTTATGGCGGCGGTTACCGCAGCGTTGTTCCCTGCGGCAGGGGCGCTTCCGCCGGTTTTTGCCGGGGCCAATACATCCTTATCCGCTCCCAGGGCGTGGATAATTTTCCCCGCCAGGGTAATGGAAACAATCAAAATAACCAGAAAGCTGAATACAATTCCCATGCCCAGCAGGGTCAAAACCCCGCTTTGCTCCAACATTTCAACTATAGTCATAGCTCCTCCGTTGTCTTTATACTGTATCATACTAAAAATACCGCTTTATGACAAGGCATTATGGGCATCGTATAATATCGTTGCATGAAAGTAAATTTTGTTATATAATCTTCAAAGACGGTAAAACAAGGAGAATTCCTCATGAAATTACGTATTCGTTTAACATTGATTGTTGCCCTATTGATGGTCGTGGTAGTTGCGACCGTGTCAATTATTCTGTTGGGCCAGTCCCGAAGATTAATGACCGCTGAGGCTTTTGATAACATGAAAAACATGAGTACGGCCCTGTCCATCCGTATGCAGCAGCAGTTTGAACTGTCCATGGATGCCATCGATACCCTGTCCAATGTGTTCAACGGCTATAAGGATCTGGACGAAGACTCGCGGCGGACCTACTTTGACATGGCCCTGCGCAGCACCCTGGAATCGAACCCCGACATGATAGGGATCTACTCGGTGTGGAAGCCCGGTATCATTGACAGCGGAAACCCGGTGTACAGTACCATCTATACCCGTGAAACGGGTCCCATTGAATACCACGATTTTTCAACCTGGAACCCGCCGGAATACAACCGGTGCATTGCCGCCATCGCCGCCAATGACAAGACGGAAACGGTGAGCGATCCCATCTATCCCTTCAAGCACCTGGGGAAAGATATCGTGTTTGTTCTGATGACATCCCCGATTGAAGACGAGGCCACCGGGGCCGTCCTTGGTTATGTGGGCGTGGGGGTGGATATGTCCCCGGTACAGCAGATGATTGAAAACGAGAAACCCTACGGCGACGGCTATGCGGCGCTGTATGCCAACAACGGCTTTATAGTCGCCCATCCGGTCAGCGATAGAGTCGGCAAGAACTTTCACGATGTCGGTACGGAGGTCCTGGGAACCGAAGGCATGTTGCAGGTGGAAGATTCCCTCAAAACCGGCACCTACCACCAGATCGAATACAACGGGAATATCCTGGTTGATTTCCCCTTCTATACCGGCGACAGCAAAACCGCCTGGACCACATTCGCCGTGGCGCCCATGGGGACCGTCCTGTCGGCGGTATACAGCATGCGGTACTTTACCGCTTTCCTCGGTGTAGGCATGGTAATCATCGCCTCAATAATCATCTTCTTCACTATCAGTATTTCCCTTAAACCGGTGGTCAACGTGGCCCTGACCCTCCAGGACATTTCCGAAGGCGAAGGGGACCTGACCAAAACCATCCCCGTAAAAGGCAATGATGAGGTAGCAGACCTTTCCCGGTACTTTAATCTGACTCTGGAGAAGATCAAAAAACTGATTATTACCATCAAACAGAAGGCGGTGACCCTGTTTGACATAGGCAGCGAGCTGTCCACCAGCATGACCGAGACCGCCGCGGCGATCAACGAAATCACCGCTAATATCCAGAGCATCAAGAGCCGGGTGATAAACCAGTCCGCTTCGGTAACCGAGACAAATGCCACCATGGAACAAATTACGGTGAATATCGATAAACTGAACGATCATGTGGAAAAACAGACCACCAGCGTATCCCAATCTTCGTCGGCCATCGAAGAAATGCTTGCCAACATTCAGTCCGTTACCCAGACCCTGATTAAAAACGCCGAAAATGTGACGGAACTCTCCGAAGCCGCCGAAGTGGGCCGTTCGGGGCTGCAGGAAGTGGCCTCGGACATACAGGAAATTGCCCGGGAATCCGCAGGGCTCCTGGAAATAAACGCCGTCATGGAAAACATTGCCAGCCAGACTAACCTTCTTTCCATGAATGCCGCGATTGAGGCGGCCCACGCCGGAGAAGCGGGAAAAGGTTTTGCCGTAGTGGCCGATGAAATCCGTAAACTTGCCGAATCTTCCGGGGAGCAGTCCAAGACAATTTCTACGGTGCTCAAGAAAATCAAGGAATCCATCGACAAAATCACCGTTTCCACCGACAATGTACTTAACAAATTTGAAGCTATTGACGGCG
>BNVB01000075.1 GCA_025997795.1 Spirochaetia bacterium
TGCCTCCGTGAACACCCAGAAAAAGGGTCAATTTTGAAGGAACGGCTATAGACGCCTGGGTCAGCGCGTCGACGGTTTCGCCGGATTTGAGATAGGCCAGCGGCGTTGCGCCGGTAACGGTATCGGCCAGGCTTTTTAGAAAACCCTGGCCCGGCAGATTCCAGGTAGTCATGGCGGCGGGAAAACTCATCAGTAAAAAGGCCCGTCCCGCAAGCGCGGGGTTAAACACATTGGCCCCGATGCCGCCAAAAAATTCCTTGACCACCACGGTGGCAAAGATCGCCCCCAGGGCGGCCATCCACAGCGGAATGGACGGCGGCAGTATCAGCGCCAGGAGCAGACCGGAAACCGCCGCAGAAAGATCCCCGCTCCGGTTTTCCTGCCCCGTGATCCGCCTGAATAAGGCTTCCCCTGCAACAGCGGCGGCAACCGAAACCAGTACTACTTCCAGGGCATGGATACCAAAGAGAACAATACCAAAAACCGTAAGCGGGGCCAGGGCGATAAGCACATGGGCCATAATTGTCCGGGTACGGGTGAGGGTTCCGATATGGGGACTTGATCCCAAATAAAGTTCCGGCATGTTACACCTTCTTCTCCGCCTGGGCCTGCATCTGGGACATGGCCTTGGCAGCCCGCAGCCGCTGTTTGCCAACCCGGAAACGCTGAACCAGTTTGATCCGGGCGGGACAGACATAGGAACAACTGCCGCACTCGACACAATCCATAAGCCCCGCCCGTACCGCTTCGTCCAGGTCTCCCGCTTCCAGGGCATTGTTCATAATTACCGGAGAAAGGCGGCAGGAACAGTTCCGTATACAGCGGCTGCAGCGTATACAGGTTCCTTCGGCATCCGCGGGTTTTGGAATTGATGCCGCGGGTTTTGGAATTGATGCCGCGGGTTTTGGAATGGGTGCCGCGGGTTTTGGAATTGATGCCGGCAGGGTTTCTTCCCGGGTCATCAAAATAATCCCCGAGGTATTTTTCTGAATGGGAATTGCCGCAGTAGGTACGGCGTTACCCATCATGGGACCGCCAAAAATAATCTTCCGCAGCCGGTTGTTGTCTATGTCCATAAAATCCCGGGGCAGGTCTGTAATTAAGGTGCCGATGGGAGCCCGGATATTTTTTGGTTTTTTGCAGGCCCCGCCGGAAACGGTTAGGTCCCGGTCTACCAGGGGTTTACCCAAAGTAAAAGCTTCGGCAATGGCCGTCAGGGTTCCCACGTTTTGCACGATACAGTGGGCATCCATGGGAAGGCCCCCGGAAGGAACCTCCCGGTTTGCCAGGGCCTTGATCAACATTTTTTCCCCGCCCTGGGGATACCGGGTACGGCAGAGGCCGATGGTAATGTCCAGGCCCTCGGAACTTACGCGGCTGTTGAGCCGGAGCTCCCGCTCTATCATGGGAATAAGAATGGCCTTGTTATCTTCCATGCCAATGACAGCCCGCTTTACCCCGGTAATCTTCATGATGATTGTAAGGCCTGTTATGAGGAGATGAGGTTTTTCGGTCATCACCGCTTCATCGGTGGTAAGGTAAGGTTCGCACTCGGCGCCGTCTGCAATAATAAGGTCGATGATTTTTCCCGGCGGTGGGTTAAGTTTTACATGGGCGGGAAATCCCGCACCCCCCATGCCGGTAATGCCCGCATCCCGGATACGGCCCAGGGCTTCTTCTTTGGTACAAGTCCAGGGATCCAGCGGCGGCATAAACTGTTCGGCCGGAGCGGCGGCCCCGGCGCCTTCGGCTGAAGTTTCGGCTTCAATGATAATGCAGAGGCCATCGGTATTGTTGGATTGGAGCCGGGGTTCTATCTTTTTGACCACCCCGGAAATGGAAGCGTGGACCGGCACCGTCATGGGGCCGGGATTAGCCCCGTCTGCAATTTTCTGGCCCCGGATAACATAATCCCCGGGATTAACCAGCGCTTTGTTAGGAGCGCCGAAATGCTGGTTAATGGGGATAACCACCTGGGACGGAAGCGGAACCAGCTCCACCGGTTTACCTTCGGTAGCATGTTTGCGGGTAGGAAGTTTAAGCCCCCGCTTAAAAGTACTAACTGCCATGTCTTTTTAACGTAACGTAAGAAAATGCTGCTGTCAAGGGCATTTAGGACAATTTAGCGCCGACTTGCCCGTTCCCCATTTCAATGATATTCTAATAAATAAAAAGGCTGTAAGTAAGGTGACGGGCAAAAAGGAATTGTCAGAACGGGACATTATAACCAAACGTATCCTGCCGCATATCGTCAAGACCGGCTGGGATATTGAAACCCAAATACGGGAAGAAGTCTCTTTTAGTATTATTAGCGCTCCTTGACAAATATGCCAATGAAGGTATTGAAAACATTGAAGAGATGTCCATACTAAAAGCCCCGCCCCTTACTAACTATGGAACACCGGCGGAGATAATCGGCGCCTTTGGCGGTAAGGAAAATTACCTTAGGGCTATCCGGGAACTGGAAACGGAACTGTACAGGGCGGCGTGAATTACATTGACACGCTAAACGTATGTGTAGTAGTATTGACTGAGGATTCATAGTGAAAAGAAATTGCGGAATGAACGAACTGGAATTAAATTATATACTCGAACAGGGCGAAGATTACCGCACGGAATTCAAAGAGCAGTGTGCTAATCTGGACAGGGAAATGGTCGCCTTTGCCAATGGTTCAGGAGGTTTTATTTATCTTGGCATCAGCGACAATAACGAAATTACCGGTATTAAAGTAGATAACAAGCTGTTATCTCAAGTTCAGGACATTGCGCAAAATTGTGATCCTCCGATTAAGATTATTTCCCGAAAATATAAAAATATTCTTATCGTTGAGGTGCGCGAAGGGACGGATAAACCGTATCGCTGTGCTTCGGGATTTTATAATCGGGTCGGCCCAAATTCCCAAAAAATGAAGCGCGATGAAATAGTTGCCTTTGTTAAGTCGGAAGGAAAAATACGCTTTGATGAAATGGTAAACCGTAAGTTCAAAAAGAAAGATTTTGATGAAGAAAAATTTGATAAATTCCTTAAGCTTGCAAATATCTCCAGGGTTATGGATACAGAAGTCATTTTGGAAAATCTTCATACTGCTGAAACACAGTTTGATACCTGCAGCTATTATAATACAGCAGTATTGTTTTTTGCAAAAAAGCTGGATAGCTATTTTTTCCATACCTGCGTAACATGCGCACTTTACAAAGGGTTGAATAAGGTTACTGTTCTGGACAGGAAAGATTTTAATAATGATATTGTTGATAGTATTGATAGTGCAATGGTTTTTCTTAAACGAAATCTAAACGTGCGCTACGAATTTGACGGTTCCCCTGCCCATAAGGAAATCCCGGAAATTCCATACGAAGCCCTGCGAGAAGCGGTGATCAACGCAGTTATACACCGGAATTATTTTGAACAGGGCGCCAACATTATGGTCGAAATCTACGATGACCGTGTGGAAATTACCAGTCCCGGCGGATTGCCCAAGGGCCTAACAAAAGAAACTTTCGGTAAGCTCAGTGTACTTCGTAACCCAAATATTGCAAATTTGATGGAGCGTATTGAATATATCGAGAAAATGGGAACCGGCATTTTGCGTATGCAGCAGATGTTATCCGAAGCTGGTTTGCCGCCTTTGCAGTATGAATTTATTGGAGAAGATCGGCCCCCGGATGGTCTGGGTTTTGTCCGAGCGGTATTTAGCCGGTTTTCGACCCAGCAAGTCATCCCGCAAGCTACCGACCAAGCTACCGACCAAGCTACCGACCAAGCTACCGACCAAGCTAAAGATGGTAGAATAAAGGGACTTCTTGCTTTTTGTTCTGAACCAAAAAGCAGAGCAGAAATGCAAGAATATCTTGGATTAAAGCATAGGCGATATTTTCGATTAGAAATACTGCAGCCTCTTCTTGATTCTGGTTTGCTCGTACCCACTATTCCCGACAAACCAAGCAGTCCCAATCAGAAATATGTGGCAAAGGGAAACTAAATGAATTCGACATTACCGGTTTATAAACGGCAGCGTTTTCTCCTTTCTTTTATCAAGTCTATGGAAAAACCATCGACAGCTATAGACTTGCAGAAATTACTCTTCCTCTATTCACAACATCAACAAAGTGATTTTTATGATTTTATACCCTATCTTTACGGCTGCTATTCTTTGCAAGCTGCCGAAGATGTAAATACCCTTGAACGAAACGGCTGGATTACGAAGACGAATAATCTTATCCAATACAGGTTTCCCAATTCAAAGAAAGAAGCGGAATTGCCTTTTAGTGAAAATTATGTTTCCCCCAAAGAACGCGGCAATACCTTTGGTCAAATTGGTCTATGAGCAGTATCCCTATTTTGCCATTAACAGCAAAATAACCCATGAGATTATGGATGAGCCGGGAATGTTCCGTATTGAAGAAATTAAAAAGAGCCTCATGAAAAATAACCAGGTATTATTTACTATAGGCTATGAAGGCATTTCCATAGAAAAGTACATTAATACCTTAATTCAGAATGATATCCGGGTATTGTGCGATGTGCGCAGCAATCCCTTAAGCCGTAAATTCGGATTTTCTAAAAGTAATCTGCGGCACTATTTGAAAAACATCAATATAGAATACATTCATATTCCGGAGCTTGGTATTGTCTCTGAAAAAAGACAAAATCTTGAAAGCGATGCCGATTATGTTCATCTGTTTAAGAACTATGGAAAATCGCTATCGTCCAAGCAGGAATATCTTGAAAAAGTATACCAATTATTGTCTTCCAAAAAACGAATCGCCCTGACCTGTTTTGAGCACGATCCGGAACATTGCCATCGTCATGTTATAAGCAAGCGGATTGCGGAAATTTATAATATCACAACCGAGGATTTATAGTGGAACGAAAACTGGTGTACATAACAGTAAAAACATATCCCGCCTCCGCTAACTACCGCCCACCTCCGCTAACTTACCGCCGCCTCCGCTGGGAAAGCAGTATCAGCCGGAGCAGACTCATCAGTGCGGTAAGGGCGCTGGCCACATAGGTCATGGCGGCGGCGGAAAGAACCTTCCGCACTCCCCGCAGTTCCTCGTCACTGAGTACCTGGTTTTGGGCCAGGATAGCCAGGGCCCGGGATGACGCATTAAATTCCACCGGCAGGGTAATAAGGTAAAAAAGCACCGCGCCGCCAAAGAGGATAATGCCCAGGTTAAGCAGCGTGGGGAACGACATGGCAAGTCCCGCTATGGCAAGCCAGGGGCCGATGGTAGAACCGATGTTCGCTATGGGAACCAGGGCGCTCCGCAGTCCCAGGGGGCCGTAACCCCGTGCATGCTGAATGGCGTGGCCTGTTTCGTGGGCGGCCACACCAACGGCGGCCAGTGACGATACGCCGTAGACCGGCTGGGAAAGGCGCAGGACATGGTGCCCCGGATCGTAGTGATCCGTCAGGGAGCCCCCTACCGGTTCTATCGTAACATTGGTAATGTTGTTTGCCTGCATTAAAAGCTGCGCCGCCTGGGCTCCGGTAATTCCCCGGCCGCACCGCACCTGGGAATACTTGGCAAAGGTGGACTTTACCTTAAACTGCGCCCAAAGGGACAAGAGAATGGTGGGAACCACCAACACCAGATAATAGGTATCAAAACCATAACCGTACATGGTTTTAAGTATACCCTAATAACCTCGCTTGTTCCAGATGCTTTGCAGGTCCGCAAGCCGTTCCCCTGCGGCCAAGAGGGTAGCTTCTTTTTTGGCAAAGTGGAAGCGAATCAGGTTGTTCACCGGAGGGGAAGCCGCGGCGGAATGGAAAAAACTGGAACCGGGAACAGCGGCTACCTTTACTTCTTTGGCAAGCCATTCGCAAAAGCGGGTATCGTCCTTTCCGTTTAATTCGCTTATATCCGCAAGAACATAGTAGGCGCCCTGGGGTATGGTGTACCTAAGTCCTGCGGTATCCAGACAACGAAGAAAAACATCACGTTTTTTTGTATAGGAGCTTAGGAGTTCTTCGTAATAGCTGTCCGGAAAGTTAAGCGCCGTTACCGCCGCTTCCATAAGCGGCGCGGCGGCTCCCACGGTAAGAAAGTCGTGCACCTTGCGGATAATGTTGGTAACTCTTTCACCGGCAATGGTATACCCCAGCCGCCAGCCGGTAATCGAATATGTTTTGGAAAGTGATGAACAACTGATAGTCCGCTCCGCCATGCCCGGCAGGGAAGCAAAATAGATATGTTCCAGAGGGCGGTACACGATATGTTCGTACACTTCGTCGGTGATCACCCAGGTGTCAAATTCTTCTGCCAGGGCGGCAATGTATTCCAGTTCCTCCCGGCTAAAAACCTTGCCGGAAGGATTACTGGGGTTACAGAGAATGAGCGCCCTGGGCCGTTCTTCAAAGGCCCGGCGAAGCAGTTCCCGGTCAAAGCCAAAGTCAGGCGGAACAAGGGGCACATAGAGCGGCCTGGCGCCGGAAAGAATTGCGTCAGCTCCATAGTTTTCATAAAAGGGCGAAAAAACGATCACCTTGTCGCCGGGGTTAACGGCGCTCATCATGGCGGCCATCATCGCTTCGGTGGAGCCGCAGGTTACGGTGATGTGCCGTTCCGGATCAAGTTCCATGCCCATAAGGCGGCTTTGTTTACGGGCCAGGGCCTCCCGGAAATTCGCCGCCCCCCAGGTAATGGCATACTGATGGGGGCCAGAGGGAGCAAGTTGTGCCAGAGCCGCAGTTAATTCTGCGGGGGGATCAAAATCCGGGAAACCCTGTGAAAGATTGATTGCCCCGTGTTCCAGGGCAATCCGGGTCATACGGCGGATTACCGATTCGGTAAAATCCGCCGTACGGTTACTTGTAACAGGCATGATATCCTAGTACCCCACCTTAATGGTTTCCCAGGCATCGTTGTACATTTCCAGGGCCTCCCCCAGATCGTCCTTTAGCTCGGTATTAACAATATCAGCGGTGGTGTAGAGGGGTTTTTCCTGTTTAAAGGTCCCCGCTTTGGAATTAGCGGTAGCGGGAAAACCAAAGAAGTCGGTAAACTCCGCATATATTTCCGGCCGGTGGATAAAGTCGATAAACTTGTACGCCAGGTCAATGTTTCTTGCCCCTTTATAGATACACATGCTGTCGATATAAGCGGGCCCTCCCACAGAAGGAATAAAAAACACGGTGTTCTTAAGCAGTTCCTCATCACCGGCAATTTCTTCGTACACTACTTCGGCATAACCCTGGACTACCCAGAAGTCGCCGTTGGCATAACCCTTGCCAAAGGCTTCCGCATCAAATTTGGTCAGGTTGGGCTTCCAGGTATTGTTCACCAGTTCCCGGGCTCTGGCAAGTTCGCTGGGATTTTTTGTATTAACCGAATAACCCAGATACACCAGGGCATCTCCAAAAACTTCCCGCATATCGTCCAGCATGGTCATGCGGCCCTTAAGGTCGGGCCGGCCAAAGATAGACCAGCTTTTTTCATACGAGGGAACCTTGGCGGTATTAACGGCAATACCCGCGGCGCCCCAGTAATAGGGTACGGAATAATTCATCTGGGGATCGTAGGCAGCTTTTTGCAGTACCAGGGGATCCACATTTTCCAGATTGGACAATTTGGACTTGTCGATCTTTTCCAGCATATCCTGGCTAATCATGATCGAAACATAATCGCCGGAAGGAAAGATTATGTCGTAACCGGAACCGCCGGCCTGCAGTTTGGCGTACATTTCTTCGTTGGAAGCAAATTCATCGTAAACTACGGTAACGCCGTATTCTTTTTCAAATTTTTCAATTACCGAAGGAGGAGTGTAGTAGGTCCAGTTGTAAATGTACAACTTGTTCGATTCCCCCTGGGAGCCTCTTCCCGAACAGCCGCCAAGCACTACAAAACCCATAATAACGGCTGCCGCCAGTATAGGTATTTTCTTTATCCTTTTCATGTTTGTCTCCTTGTGTTATGTGTAACCGCCCGCACGCTGTGCGGATTAGCCGGTTTATTTTGCCGCAATGTATTTGAGGAAGTTTCTAAGCAGGAAGGTTAATGCCACCGTGCCCAGGATCATCACTACCGAAAGGGCATTGATTACCGGAGACACGCCAAAGCGGATAGCCGAATAAATGTAGATGGGCAGGGTGGAAGAACCCGGACCGGTTACAAAGTAGGTGATCACAAAGTCTTCCAGCGAAATGGTTACGGCAGTAAGGAACCCCGACACAATACCGGGCATACATACCGGAATGGTTACCTTAAGCAGGGTCTGGATTTCGTTGGCCCCAAGATCGTGGGCAGCCTCAATTATTGAAAAATCAAATTCGTCGAGCCGGGCCATGACCATAAGAAACACAAAGGGCAGGTTAAAACTGATATGGGCAATAAGGATAGTTCCCAGACCAAGCTGCATTTTAATTCCCGCAAAAAAAATGGAAAGCGAAACGCCAATAATTATTTCCGGCAGTATCATGGGGAGGAACGAAATAGTCTGAACATAACCCCGCAGTTTAAACCGGTACCAGTTGACTCCAATGGCCCCCAGGGTACCGATGATCGTGGCGCTTACCGCAGAACCGGCAGCAATAAAAATGCTGTGCCAGAATGCGGTCCACAGATCCCGGGAATGTAAAAAAAGCTGTTCATACCAGACCATGGAAAAACCTGTCCAGTTCATTCCCTTTGAGGAGTTAAACGAATAAAGCACCAGCACCAAAAGGGGAAGAAAAAGAAACACGATGGTAGTAATAAAGATCGTCTGGGAAAAAGAAAAATTCCTCCAGTATGCCCGGCGGGCATGGCGGGCCGCTTCTCCGGCAGGCGGATGTTTAAGGGAGGTAACAAAATTACGAACCACATTCCTAAAGCTTATGGTCACAGGCCGCCTCCGTTTGCGCTGTTAAGCGGGGCGGCTTCGCCTTCGGGTAAACCAGTTTCACTTACACCGGTTACATCGGTCCTGATCTTTGCTTCCCGCTTCTGGAGGTTCATCATAAGAATTACCCCGCCGGTGGTGATCGCCGTTAACACCAGGGAAATGGCCGACGAAAGGGGCCAGTTCCGGGCCTTGGTTAACTGGTCGGCGATAACGTTTCCCAGCATGTAGGATTCCTTGCCCCCCACCAGGAGGGGAACAGCGTAAGCCCCAAAGATCGGTATAAAGGTAAACAATACCGCCGTATAAATGCCGCTTTTGATGTTGGGCAGCAATACTTTGTTGATCGCCCCCAGCTTGGTGGCCCCAAGATCCCGGGCAGCTTCCAGAAGAGAAAAGTCAAATTTATCGATGGTGGAAAAAAGCGGCAGTATGGCATAGGGGAGGTACATATATACCAGCACCAGCACCACCGTTTTTTGATTGTAGAGAAAATGGATGTAATCCTTAATCAGCCCCAGGCGTAGCAAGAGATCGTTTAAAAAGCCGTTGTTCCCCAAAATGTTCATCCACGCAAAAACCCTGATAAGAAAATTGGTCCAAAAGGGAATGATGATTAAAAGCAGCAGGAACGTCTGGTACTTACTCCGGGCCATGTAGTAACCGCAGGGCAGGGCGAGCAGTATGGTAAAAAATGTGGCAATAGCAGAAGTAACCAGGGTCCGCAGGGTGATGATAAGAAAGTTGGGATTGGTCAGGCTCTGGTAGGCCGCCGGTGAAAATTCCGCCGTTACTCCGCCGTAAAGCCCTTTTTTAAGAAAGCTGTAGACCACAATAATAAGGATCGGCGCAAGAAAGAAAATGGTAAACCACACTGCCATGGGAAGGGAATAGATAAGACCGTA
>BNVB01000076.1 GCA_025997795.1 Spirochaetia bacterium
AGGATAGGATCGTTCTGGGAACTCCAGCCCAGGGCACGGACCGCCGCCACAGGGATAAGCCAAAGAAAGGCATAGTTGGTAAAATTAGCCTGGGCAGAGATAATCCGCAAAAGGGCAAAAACAAAACAAACGACAAACGGCAGGGCCGCCGGCAGGGCCACCACATCGATACAGGCAGAAACCCACCGGGCAAGGCCAAAACCGCCGGGATTGATAAAAGACCCAAGAAAAAACCGGAAAAAAGCAATAATTGTCCCGGTTAAGAGGGCCCAGGTTCCCCCTTCCAGGGCCGATTCATCGTTAAGGGAACGCCAAAAAAGGTAAAACAGGGGTGTCCAAAGAAAGCAAAAGAGGGTCATAGCGAAATTGTATCAGTTTTTGGCTTTCTGTTCCATACCTACTTTACATTTCCTCCTTTTATAAGGTATACTGGTACAGCTTATAAAGTATACTGGTACAGCAATTCTTTAGTTTGCGCCCTATAGGATGGGAAGGAGGTCAGTTGGCGGATAAGGATTTACGAATCAATGAGCAAATTCGGGTGCGGGAAGTCCGGCTCATCCGGGAAGACGGTGAGCAGAGTATTATGTCCACTCAGGAAGCTCTCGAATTGGCACGGGAACAGGGGCTGGATCTTGTAGAAGTGGCCCCCCAGGCAAATCCGCCGGTGGTCAAAGTTCTCGACTACGGCAAGTTTAAATTCGAGAACGAAAAAAAAGTTCGGGACTCGAAAAAAAAGCAAAAGCTGCTTAAACTAAAAGAAATCCGTATGCAGCCCAAGATAGATGATCATGATTTGGACTTTAAGTCCAAACATGTACGGGGCTTTCTTGCAGAAGGCAACAAAGTCAAGGTAACGGTACGGTTCAGGGGCCGGGAATTGGCCCATACCGAATTGGGGCTGGATGTCTTAAAGGATGTTCTGGCCCGGATTGAGGGGGAATATGTCATGGACAAACCCC
The DNA here is from genome assembly GCA_025997795.1 of Spirochaetia bacterium. Lineage (GTDB taxonomy): Bacteria > Spirochaetota > Spirochaetia > Treponematales > Breznakiellaceae > BNVB01. The sequence goes on from BNVB01000076.1 coordinate 963, forward strand.
CTGCTATGGAAGGACGGTTTATGTCCATGGTCCTTAGTCCCAGGGCCAAGACAGGAAAACCGGCCAAACCGGCGGATTCCGCCGGAAGTGAAGCGCCGGCCGGGGAAGAAACCCCTCCGGTTAAACAGGAAGGATAAACCGATGCCCAAGATTAAGATGAAAACCAAAAAAAGCGCTGCAAAGCGTTTTTCATTTACCGGATCGGGGAAGGTTAAGTACAAAAAACAGAACCTTCGTCATATACTCACCAAAAAGTCCTCTAAACGGAAGCGGAACCTGCGCCATGCGGGAATCCTTTCGGATGACAATGTAAAGGTGATCCGTAAACAGTTACTGCCCTACGGTTAATGGAATTAACATGAAACTTTGTTTCATGTTCGATATTTTGAAGGCGTTTTTTCAAACGCACTAGAGAGAGGTTTTTATGTCACGCGCAGTAGACGGTTCCAAACGCAAGAACCACCGGAAAAAAATACTCAAAATGGCCAAAGGTTACTGGGGCCGGCGGCACTCGAACTATAAAACCGCCAAAGATGCGGTAACCAAAGGGCTTTTTTATGCATACCGGGACCGGAAGGACCGGAAGGGCGATTTTCGCCGTATCTGGATTATCCGGATCAACGCCGCCTGCCGGGCAGAAGGGATTAGCTATTCCCGTTTTGTCCAGGGTCTTACCAAGGCAGGTATTACCCTTAACCGGAAGGCTCTGGCCTACCTTGCTTCCGAAGACCCCAATGCTTTTAAGGTCATAACCGCCAGGGCAAAAGCCGCCCTGGGAGCCTAAGATGGTTACCCTCGAGCAAATCAAGCTGCTGGAATCCAAAATTGCCAGGGCAATTAACTTTGTTACCCAGGTAACAGAAGAAAATACCCGGTTAAAAAAACGGAATGACGAGCTTGAGGAAACCATTGCCAAATTAAAAGAAGAAAAAACCAAGGTTGAGGAAGGAATAGTATCGGCCCTGGGAAGACTTAACCAGTTCGAAGATGCCATAGAACGGAGCCTTTCGGCGGCCAAATCCAGTCCCGCCGCCGTGCCGGAAGCCCCGGAAAAACGGCAGGAAATACCGGTCCAGCCGCAGCCCGCTCCGTCAGCCAAACCCGGCCCTCAGCCGGCGGCAGAACCTCCGGCGGCGCCGCCGTCAGTATACCTGGTGGATGAAGAGCCGGCAGAAGAAGAATTTGAAGAAGCCGAAAACTCAGGCGAGGCGGAACTGGATATATTTTAAACATGGAAAAGAGTAACCTTCATTTTAATTTGCTGGGAACCTCTTTTTCCATTGCCGCCGACGAAGACCCCGCTTATCTGGAAAGCCTCCTTAACCGTTACCGGATTATCCTTGAAAACACACGAAAATCCACCGGTTTGGACAATGAGCCCCTCAAACTGGCCATCCTTACAGGATTCCTGCTCTGCGATGAAATCGAAAAAATGAAAAACCAAAACAGCAAGGAAAGCCGGGAAGCGGAACAGCGAACCCTTAATATGATCGCCCGAATTGACGAAGCCATTCCCCAATAAGATAAGGAACATACCATGACCGGTGTATACAAACTCCAAAATACGGTAAAACACTATGCCTGGGGTTCCCCCGAATGGATTCCCGCCCTCCTGGGAACGGATAATCCGGAGGCAGAACCCTGGGCGGAACTGTGGATGGGTATTCACAGCGAAGGGCCTTCCCTGGCCATAACGGGAACAGACGGCAGAGACCCCGGTAAAACGGTTAAAACCATTCCCCTTTCGGAAGTGGCAACTATTCCCTTTCTCTTAAAGTTCCTTGCCGCCGGAAGCCCCCTTTCCATCCAGGCCCATCCCAATATGGAACAGGCCAGAGAAGGTTTTGAAAGGGAAAACAAGGCGAATATCGCCCGGAACGCCCCGGAACGTAACTACAAAGATCCCAGCCACAAGCCGGAAATACTCTGCGCCCTTACCCCCTTTACCGCCATGGCGGGATTCAGGGAAAGCGCCGAAACAAAACGCCTCCTTTCCCTGGTAACGGGAACCGAAAAACTCCGGACCGCCCTTGGGGACGGATACCAGCCCTTTCTTTCCACCCTTTTCGGTTTAACCGAAGCGGAACGGAAAGCCCTTAACAGGGCGGTACTTGCGGCGGCTGCCGCGGCAGCGGCCGGGGCAACTGCCGGGGCGGCGGCGGCGGCCGGGGCCTCGGCCAAAAACCCGGATACAGCGGTTTTAACCCTCTGTGGGGAATTTGCCGCCGCCTACCCCAACGATCCGGGGATCATTTCGCCCCTTTACCTTAATGTGATTGAACTGCGGCCCTTCCAGGCGATTTTTGTCCCTGCGGGAATACTCCATGCCTATGTACACGGTTTTGCCATGGAATGTATGGCCAATTCGGATAATGTACTCCGCGGCGGCCTTACCCCCAAACATATTGACCTCCCGGAACTATTTTCCATTCTGCGTTTTGAGCCCTTTAAACCCGAACTGCTCCAGGCCGCCGAAGTTTCCCCCAACTGTTACTGCTATAAAACTTCCTGCGGGGAATTTTCCCTTTACCGCTGCGGCGGAACGGCGGAAAGTTCCTCAAAAACGGAACTGGCCGTACCGGGAGAAGCAATTATTGCCCTTTATGAAGGAAGCGCCGCTGTCTGCATAACGGATAACGGCGGCCAAACCAAAAATACCGTTAGACTTTACCAGGGAGAATCGGCCTTTGTCGGGCGGCGGGAACCGGGAGAAACACTGGTGTTTCTCCCGGCGGGAAACTGTACACTTTTTGCCGCGCTTAAACCGGAGTAAGCATGGATTACCTGCAAGCAAATGAACATTCTTGTTGATGCCGATTCCTGCCCTGCGGCGGCCCGGGAACTGGTACTCCGGGCGGCAAAACGAAGCGGGGTAACGGCGGTTTTTGCGGCAAACCGGGTTATACCCGGCATAACAGGCGAATATGCCCACATGCTGGTCTGCCCCGGAAAAGAAGGGGCCGCCGACGACCGCCTGGCGGCGCTGGCGCAGCGGGGCGATCTGGCCGTTACCCGGGATGTACCGCTGGCCGCCCGGCTTTTGGAAGCCGGGGCGGCGGTGCTGGATGACCGGGGACGAATTTATACGGCGGAAAACATCCGGGAACGGCTTTCGCTTAGGGACTTTACTGTGGGCCTTGCGGAAAACGGTTATGATTTTGAACGCAGCAACAGTTATGGCAAACGGGAACTTAAGGCTTTTGCCGATTCTTTTGACAGGCTGTTAACGCACCTAACCCGGAAATAGGGAATTGTTCCCTGAAGGGAGGGGTATTCGACCCCCGGCGAATAAACCAACAGCTTATGCTTCCGGCTCTGGATAAAGGCTGCGTATCTGTTTGATGCTTGGCAGGATCTCGAAGAAAATATTGATTAATTCGGGGTCAAATTTGGTACCCCCCAGCTGTTTTATCTCTGCCAATACATCCGCCTCGGTCCAGGGTTCCTTGTATACCCGCCGTGAACAAAGAGCATCGTATACATCGGCAATAGCTACAATACGGCCCGTGAGGGGTATTTCTTCGCCTTTTTTGCCCAGCGGTTTTCCCCCGGCGGCGGTTTTAATCGCCCGGCCGGACACGGGTTCAATCCATCCGGGATACCCCGTCCCATCCCAATTTTCGTGGTGGGTTAAAGCAACTTCCCAGGCAGTAATATCCACCGGAGACTGGGGATCCTCAAAAAGCTGTGCCCCATAGAGGGTATGATGCTGCATGATCGTGTATTCTTCGGGGGTAAATTTGGCGGGCTTTTTAAGGATGATGTCGGAAATAGCCACCTTGCCCACATCGTGGAGCATGGAGGCGATTTTAAGGGTATCTTTGAACCGTTCTTTTTCCTGCTCAGGCACCTGGTGATGGTAGGCCCAGCGGTCATAAATCTCCACCGCATAACCGGCCACCCGGTTAACATGGGTTCCTGTTTCCTTTGGGTCCCTAAGCTCGGACATTTTGATCATCCGCAGAATCATGGCCCGGGTAACATAGGCCCGCTGAAGAGCCAGAGTGGCGTTGTTGGCAAAGTGGGTGATAAGGAATTCATCGTCCTTGGAAAAGGGAACCGCGCTGCCGTCCTTATCCAGGGCATTGATGATCTGTATGACCCCCAAAAGGCGGCCTTCGGCAGTCTGCAGGGGTACTGCCAGTGTGGAGGTAGTTTTGTACCCCGAAATTTTGTCATAGGCGGTACTGTACGAATAAGGAGTGCCGGAGGCTATATTGTATACATCCGGCACATTAACCGGTTTTCTGGTTAATGCGCAGTATCCGGAAACGGTTTTTTCGTTTATTCCTATGGAAAAAACAGAAAAAATAAGTTTTTGCCCCGGCGGCAGTTCCCTGGACATGGTATTGTTCTGGGAATACTTGATCACCAGTTTTTCCCGCATCCCCTCGTTTTCTTCGTCCTTTTCAACTACATAGATAGAACCGGCGTCTGCTTTGACTACCCGGCGGGCTTCGAGCAGTATTCGTTCCAGCAATAAATCCAGGTCCTGAATCTGGTTCAGTTCTGAGTCGAGTTGGATAATAGACTTAAAATCGGTTTCAGGCATATAAACTCTCATTATAGTATACGTATTATTTTAGGTTTTTGCAAGGAGTGTTTATTCACAAAGAAAAGTCCCTTAATGTACCTCAAAGCGCCGGGTAAAGCGGCTTGTAAAGGGGGTAAGGAAATCTTTGTCAAAAGAAACGGGTCTTCCACTGCGGCTGGCAAAATAAGCTGCCTTAAGGAGCCGGGGTGTACCTTCCGAATCGTCCCAGATTCCGGCGGCTTTCCAGGGACAGCCAAAACCCTCTTTCCATATCGAAATTCCTTCCGGGTTATAGCCCGATGCCGTAACCATAGCGGTAAAGGGACTGGGCCTGGGACCGGCAGTTGTGTTTTCCCCCTCCGCCAGGTCCCGGCACCCAATAAGGCCCGGCGGCGCTTCGTATACCGTTCCCCAGCCGCTTATGGCAGAGCACTTTTTAAGCCGCCTGCGGGCATGGGCAAAGGCCTCAATATAACAGGTTTGCATCCAGTCCTGAAAACCGGCCGCATCCATTGCTGGTATGGCGGTATCAAGCCGCAGAGCCGGGGCAAAGGCAGAAGCTGCAAAAAAGAGGGTACCCATAAGAGCCGCCGCATACTGCTTGCTTACCGATAAAGCGGCGGTGTTTATACCCAGCGCTTCCAGGGTCCAGGCGGGCGGACCGTCCTCGCTGGTTTCCCACAGGCAGGGATCGATCCATAGGGTACTGTTTTGCTTTTCCGCAGCAAGCAGTATTTTACGGAGGTATGCCAGATATGCTTCGTCGTAGATTCCCGGCCCTTCGTGTTCCAGGATTCCCCAGGGAAGAACCAGCCGGTTGGAGTTAAACCCCAGCCGGGCTAGTTCGGCAAAACGGCTGTCCGCTTCCTCTACCGGAAAGGGTTTTGCGGTAAAGGTTTTGCCTGGAACAGCCACCTAACGCTTATACTTGGGGGTTTCCAGGGTGGACTCGCCCCGTTGTACATCAAACCAAATTTCCCGGAGGGCCTTTTCCCGCATCACCTTGTAGAAAGAAGTTAGATCCCGGACCCGTTCGCCATTGACGGAGGTAATAATATCCTGCCGGACAAGACCTACAACGGCGGCGGGGCTTTTGGCAATTACCTGGCCAACATAGAGCCCTTCAACTTTACTGTCAAGTTTAAGGCTGCCGCGGATTGAATCGGTAATCGGCACCACATACACGCCGGGCCACAGTTTGGAATTTTCTGCGGCCACATCGTTACTGCGTTCTTCAATGCGAACCTGGATGTCCCGCTGGACACCTTCCCGGATAAGCTGGAAACCGGCCCGTTCGCCGGGTTTAAGATCCCCCACCATAAGGGTAAGGTGGTTCATACTCCGGACTTCTTTGCCGTTAAGGGCGGTGATAAAGTCGCCGGGCTGGATGCCCCCTTTTTCCGCCGGAGACCCAAGGAACATCTGGGTTACCATGGCGCCCCGTTTGCCCGCCAGCTTAAGGGCCTGGAGGGTATCCCTGTCGGGATCGGTAAGGGAAACGCCAAGCCAGCCATAGCTTATTTCTCCCTTATTGATAAATTCTTCGATAGAACGTTTTGCGTTGTTGATGGGAATGGCAAAACCCAGGCCCACCGAACCGCCGCCGGAACTGCTGGCTATCCAGGTATTAATGCCGATTACTTCGCCCCGGATATTTACCAAAGCGCCGCCGGAATTACCCTGGTTAATGGAGGTATCTGTCTGGATAAAGTCATTGATGTTTCCCGCAGGCCCGCCGGTACGGCCTAGGGCGCTGACAATACCCATGGTCATGGAAGACATAAAACCCAAAGGATTGCCGATGGCTATGGCCCAGTCGCCCACCATAACGCCGTCGGAATCCCCCAGTACCGCCAGGGGAAGATCGTCGGCGCACTGGAAGGACACCATGGCCAGATCCTTGCGCTCGTCTTTGCCTACCAGTTCTGCGGTATATTCGGTACCGTCGTTAAGGGCCACGGAAATTTCGTTGGCATCTCCCACCACATGGAAGTTGGTAAGTACATAGTAGAGAGCGGGTTTTGAACCGGCGCCGTTTACCTTACGAACAATAATCCCCGAACCCAGGCCCTGGGAGCGGAATTCCCGGTCCTTGCCATCTTCTTTACCGTCCCTTTCGTTGGGGTCCCTTTCGTTGGGGTTGCCAAAGAAAATTCCCAGGGTATGCCGTTAAAGTTGGGAATCTGCTGGCGGCGGATGGAAACGGTCTTAAGTTCCACCACCGAAGGTAATACCCTGTCGGAAATGGACCGGAAAGCGGTCTGAAGATTTTCCGCCGCCGAAAGGGCATCCTGGGGTACCGGCGGCACAAGGTTCTCCTGTGCCTGGGCAGCGCCGCTCCGGGCAGAGGAAAGGCTTACAAAGGCAGCGGTAAAACCAAAAAGAATTCCCAAAAGGACAAGGTTAAAGACAAGAACGTTTCTGCCTGAAAGTTTCTTTAAAAGATTCATTACTAAACTCCTCAAAAATCACATTACTGTATCTATAATACTGTTTTACCCAAAAAGTTACAGTGATGTGCCTAGCGCAGGGCCCGCAGCAAAGCCCGCAGTTCCGGGTCCGCCGCCTGGCCGGGAACGGGAAGTTTTGTTTTTTCCTGTTGTGATACTATCTCGTCCCCCGGCTCTATGCGGTCATAAAAACCGTTACGAGCCAGGGTTCCGGCAGCCACTTCCTCGTCGGTTTCTCCAATGGTGATGGTTCCGGTAATATCGTCGGCGGTATACTCAAGGCCGATACCTTCGTTTTTTACCGCAGATCTGCCTTTTTTTACAATATCGTAGACCGTTTCGGTCTTTACCCCATCGGCTTTGCCTTTGTCGATAAGCCCCGCTCCAGCCCGGCGGGCAGCCAGTTCCCCCCGGAACGGCAGGGCGGCGATAAGCTGATCAACAACATTCCGCCCGGCATTACGGAGCCGGTCCGGACCGGTGCGGTAGGCGTTAAAGGTGCCCGCCGGGGAACCGGTGCGGGCCACAAAAAGTTCGCCCTTAAGGGAAATATCCCGTTCGTTTTCCGTTACCGAAAGAACCAAAAAATAATCTGCCCCGCCTTCCCGGGCAGTACGAAAAGCGGTGGAAAAAGAAGCCTGCCGCAGTTCCGCCTCCAGGGGACTGATGTTCCGGTCGTGGACAAAAAGATCCTTTACATAGGCGGCGGCCACCGCAGCGCCGTCAACATGGTAAAAGGCAGATTGGGAAGCCACAGAAAATACGGCGATTTTCCAGTGCCGCCTGGTTACCAAAAGCGGTTCCACCTGCCAGCGGCGGTAGAGAGCGTTTGCCAGCCGGGCGGTATAACTTTCTACCGCATCGTCTATACCCTGGTTTCCCATGCCCAGGTCCTGCATAAACCGGAGTTCTTCCATAAAGCGGGCGGGGAAGCCCTGGAGCCGGAGTATCTCCGCATAGTCCTGCCGTTCCCGCGCATAGGGATTAAGCCGGAGCCCCCGGCGGTATTCAAAGAGGGCCTGATCGCTTAAGTTCCGGGCCTTAAAATCCTTGGCCCGGGTAAAGTGCCAGGAAGCCCAGCGCCGCCGGGCTTCGGCTTCCACATTGGTGGCGGAAATAAGCAAATCCTCCAGGGCCATGCGGATAAATTCATCATCCGGGGTTATGGAAACAGCCGTGGACAGTACGGAGATGGCATCCTGCCGCCGGCCAAGGCGGGAGAAGGCCATGCCCTTAAGGTACCAGGCGGCGGAGTCTTCCCGGTTTTTGGCAATAAGTTCATCCGCCAGCCGGGCTGCTTCGTCATACTGGCCCTGACGGTACCGGAGATTCGCCAAAAGACTCCGGGCGGGGACAAAAGTGTTTTTATAAAAGAGGGCCCGCTCTGCATAACGGATACCTTCGGGGATACGGCCGCCGCGGGAAGCAAGATAGGCTGCATAGTAGTACACCCGGTAGTCTTCTGAATGGCCCGCCGTTACCCCGACGATCAAAAATTGCTCCTTTCTCTGGCCCTGGTATTAGGTTCTTTGGGCCAGCATAACGAGGCTAAAACCTATATAGACCGGGTGCTGGCGGGCCATTC
>BNVB01000077.1 GCA_025997795.1 Spirochaetia bacterium
TGTTTTGTTCTTCCCGGCCCGGAACGGAAAAACTTGCCAAGTATCTGCGTATTGAATGTGCCGAAATGGGACTTTCCTGGGCCAGCCAGATCCGCTTTTACCATGCGGGACTTAGCAGGGAAGAAAAAAAGGCCCTTGAAGGCTGGTATCTCCATAACAGCGAAGCAGTCCTTGTAAGCACCTGCGCATTCGACCTTGGCGTAGACAAGGCCGATATCCGCACGGTGATACACCGGGACTGTCCGCCTTCGGTAGAAGCATATTTACAGGAATCGGGACGGGCCGGCCGGGATGGCGGCCAGTCCCGGGCGATCCTGCTTTGGGGGCCGGGTGACGGGGGGCGGCTTTCCTTGGTAAGGTCCCCCCAGGAACGGCAGCGGCTCCGGCAGCTTTTTGCCTATGCCCGAAATACAAGAGACTGCCGCCGGGAAGTCCTGCTCCGGCTCCTCAACTACGAAGGAGCCGGAGATAAACCGGAAAAACTATGCTGCGATACCTGTTCCGGCGAAGCTGACGGAGAACTGCGGGAAGAAGCGGCGATCCTGGATTTTTTCCGCAGAAACCGCCGCTCCTACACCATCAAGGAAGCCGCCAGAGTTTTGGCCGCAGCGGAAACAGTACGCTGGTCCGAGGAAGAAGCGGAAGATTGTCTGCGGGTCTTGCTCAAAAAATCTCTATGTTTCAGCAAGTTTCCAGGATTTAAGCAGCGAATCGTCGTCAATACGGCCCTGCATACCGCTCCGGTTTGCCTTGGGCCATAGACCCAGGTAGACTTCCCTTTGTCCCGGCGCGGGCGTCCGTGCAAAAAGCGCCAGTGTGTATTCTTTACCTGCCTCAAAATTATAGCTTAGCTCATAATTCTGGCCTACAAAAATAAAAGTTGTCTGCCATCCGGGAGTCTCAAAGTAAGTATCAAAGGTTATGGTTGTTCCTCCCGCCGGAACGGCTACCTTGTTTACCCGCCAAAGATGGCGCTCCCCGGTTGTGACTTTACCCTTTGGATACCATTCGTCGTATATATCGGCGCCGTTGTAGTCAAACACCCAGAAACCAACCCCAAAGATAACGGTAGCCGTCCCTGTGGACGCGGCCGGAGGTTTCTGCACCGGTTTTGCCTGAGGTTCAAGCACTGTTTTTGCCGGCCGGGGAAAATAGTAATATTCCTGCTCCAGCATTTTTGTTTTTTTGTTTAAGTCTTCCAATACAAGCATAGGAATGGCGTGCTCTATCCGCTGTTTTATGAGGTAATGTTCCCCGGCGGTAAAGGTCCGTTCAAAAACCCGGTTTTGCCTCCCGTATGCCATTAATAGGCGTATCCTGCCGGGGGGAAAATAGATCGCTTTATTGTTACCTGCAGCCATCCAGTCTACCGGGGCTCCATTATAATTGGTAATTTTTAGTCCATAGGGAAAAACCAGCACCACACTTTGTTCTTTGGGCAGCCTTTCGTCCACAACAAATATATCCCTGGTTAATTTTGAAATATCCACCGGATAGGTGGTATTTGACGCACCCATGGTCAGCGCCAGAGTTAGAACCGTAATAATAAGAACAATGTTTTTTTTCACCTTTTTCCTCCTATTGGTTTCAATATTCTTCTGAAAGGCGCCAGGCCTTTATCAGCGAATCATCAAGGCGGCCTGCCTTGCCGCGTTTGTCTGCCTTATTCCATAAACCCATGTAAAGGCCGGATTTTCTTGGAGAGTCAGCATTGTAGTACTGATAGAATACAGCCAGCGTATATTCTTTACCTGCCTCAAAACTGTAGCTTAGCTCAATATTTCGGCCTCCAAAAAATCCATAGTCAAAGGCTATGGTTGTTCCTCCCGCCGGAACGGCAATCCTGTTTGGCTGCCAAAGATGACGATGCCCGGTTCTGGCTTTACTCTTTGGATACCATTCGTCGTATACATCGGTACCGTTATAGTCAAATACCCTAAAACCGGTACCAAAGACAACGGTGGCCGTCCCGGCGGATGTCTCCGGGGGTTTCCGTACGGTTCTAACGTTGGGTTCAAGTACTGTTCTTGCCGGCCGGGGAAAAACATAGTACTCCTCTTCCAGCGGTTTTCGTTTTTTGTTCAAATCTTCCAATAAAACTGCGGGATTTACACCATCACCCCATTGTTTTAGGAGGTAATGTTCCCCGGCAGAAAAAGTTCGATCAAAAAACATATTTTTCAACATCTCATAGTAAGCTCGCGGATAATCTCCGGAGTAGAGCAGTACTGCATCGGGGGTAAAGGTTATGGTCAAACGTATCCTGCCAGGGGGTAAATAGATCGCTTTCCTGGAACTTGCGGCTTCCGAGGGAGTCTTCCAGTCTACGGGGGTTCCATTATAACTGGTTATTCTTATTGCAGGGCGAAGAACCAGCACCACACTTTGTTCTTTGGGCAGTCTTTCGTCCACAATAAGTATATCCCGGGTTAATTTTGAAATATCCACCGGATAGGAATTAGAAGCGCCCATGGTCAGCACCAGGGTTAGGACCGTAAGGATAATAGCAATATTTTTTCTCATCCAATCCAGTATACCCAAAAGACTCTTATTTTGCAAGGTTTTTTACTCACGTTGTTTTTTGTTTTATCTTCAAAGGCCCTGTCAAAGCCCTTTTTTTGTTGTATACTTCTATAGTAATGAGGAAACCATTGATACTTGCCGCCATAGCTCTGGTACTGCTCCTGGTGTTAACGGCGCTGATTGGGCTTTTGTGGCTTAACGCCCATGAATACAAGCCGGACAGCCGGGAACCGGCAGCGCTTTCCCGTTCCCTTAGCCTAACTCCGGGCCGTGGTCAACCCATTGAACTGTATTCATGGAATATCGGTTATGCTTCCCTGGATGCCAGCCAGGATTTTTTTATGGACGGCGGCAAGGGTGTTATGCCCGCCACAGACCGGAATGTAGAGGAAAATACCTGGGCTATCCAGGCTTTTCTTTCCGCCGCTTCGGGGGATATTATCTTTTTGCAGGAAGTGGACGTTAATGCCAAACGATCCTACGGTTTTGATCAAGCGGGGTACTTTTCTGAAACCTGGAAAGGGTCTGCCGCCTTTGCCTATAACTACAAATGTCCCTTTGTGCCGGTGCCCTTTCCCCGTTTTTTGGGCAAAATAGAAAGCGGCATCCTTACCCTGAATAGTTATACCAGTACTGCCGAACGGATCAGCCTGCCGGGTTCTTTTAGCTGGCCGGAGCGGCTGGCCCAGCTTAAACGCTGTCTTTTGGTAGAGCGGGTCCCGTTACAGGATGGGGGCGCTGAACTGGTGCTGGTGAACCTGCACCTGGATGCGTATGATTCGGGGGGGAGCGGCCGGGCGGCTCAAACCAGGGTCCTGGCGGAATTTCTTGCGGCCGAATATGCGGCGGGCAATTATTGTGTGGCCGGGGGGGATTTTAACCAGGTTTTCCCTGAATTTAAGGATATTTTTCCCCTGGGGGACAGCGAATTTTTTACCCCCGGTCTCTTAGACGGCTCTCTCTTTGGCGAGGGGTGGCAGTTGGGGATGGATCCGTCAACTCCCAGCTGCCGTTCCCTTGACAAACCCTATGAAGGGGCGCCGGATCATCAATTGTATCTTATTGATGGTTTTATCCTTTCTCCCAATGTGGAACTGATTTCGGTACAAGCCCAGGATTTGGGGTTCAAAAATTCGGATCATAACCCGGTAAAGCTGACTTTTAGCCTAAAATAAGGCTCCCCCGGCAAATAAAGACTAAATATTTTTGACCCCAAAATTCAAAAAAAGTTGCAGATTTCTCTTTTTTTTGTGACAAAAAAGTCTTTTTGGGTATAAACTAAGATCATGTTACAGTGGAGTGATTATACCAGCAGTCAGAGCGATTATGAGTGGCCCAATTTTATCGCCCTTATGGATGCTATTGAAAAAGAGTATGGCGATAAGACCGCCCTGTTTTTCCGCACCGCTAAACAGAGCGATTTTACCAAATGGTCCCATCGTTTCTTTGCCAGCGAGTGCCGCCGCATTGCCCGGGGGCTTATCAAAGCGGGGTTAACCAAGGGAGACCGTACCGTCCTGTGGGCGGAAAACCGTCCCGAGTGGCTGGCTGTCTGGATGGGCACGGTCATTGCCGGGGGCATTATCGTTCCGGTGGATTACCTGTTAAGCGACAAAGAATGTAAAAACATTGTGGATCTTACCGGGGCAAAGGCCTTTTTTTACTCAAAACGAAAAGCCGAATTTGTTGCCTCCCTGGATATTCATACCAGTTTAAAGCTCTGCATCGATTCAAACGACGAGGCCTACAATACTTTTGGCGCTGCCGGTACCGGTAAACCTGGAACCGATAGTATAGACCTGCCGGGTCTTGACAGCATAAACGGAGATGACCCGGCGTCCATTGTCTTTACTTCGGGAACCACTGGTTTTGCCAAGGGGGTGACCCTTTCTCACCGGGGAATTATCTCCAATGTCAGCGCCGCGATCCTAGCGCTTCGGCCCCAGGACAGCGATGTGTTTATCAACGTACTGCCCCTGCACCATACCTATCCTACTACCTGTTCCTTTATCGCTCCCCTGGTGCGGGGAGTGGGGATTATCATTGTTGAACGGCTTGTGGGTAAGGTGGTCATTGATGATATCCGTGACGCTCGAGGAGGCCCGCTTTTTTCCGTACAAATTTAAGCATCACCTGGCCAAAACGGATTTTGCTCTTCTTTGCCCGGGCCAGAGAAATGCTCCGCAGTATATTGATAAGGCCCCTTACGGGAAGGGGCAGTTTTTTTAGCCCCGCCTCAAGACCGTCTTTAACCTTGTCGTAAAGCAGGGGTACGGCAATAAGCAGGCCTCCTCGAGCGTCACGGATATCATCAATGACCACCTTACCCACAAGCCGTTCAACAATGATAATCCCCACTCCCCGCACCAGGGGAGCGATAAAGGAACAGGTAGTAGGATAGGTATGGTGCAGGGGCAGTACGTTGATAAACACATCGCTGTCCTGGGGCCGAAGCGCTAGGATCGCGGCGCTGACATTGGAGATAATTCCCCGGTGAGAAAGGGTCACCCCCTTGGCAAAACCAGTGGTTCCCGAAGTAAAGACAATGGACGCCGGGTCATCTCCGTTTATGCTGTCAAGACCCGGCAGGTCTATACTATCGGTTCCAGGTTTACCGGTACCGGCAGCGCCAAAAGTATTGTAGGCCTCGTCGTTTGAATCGATGCAGAGCTTTAAACTGGTATGAATATCCAGGGAGGCAACAAATTCGGCTTTTCGTTTTGAGTAAAAAAAGGCCTTTGCCCCGGTAAGATCCACAATGTTTTTACATTCTTTGTCGCTTAACAGGTAATCCACCGGAACGATAATGCCCCCGGCAATGACCGTGCCCATCCAGACAGCCAGCCACTCGGGACGGTTTTCCGCCCACAGGACGGTACGGTCTCCCTTGGTTAACCCCGCTTTGATAAGCCCCCGGGCAATGCGGCGGCACTCGCTGGCAAAGAAACGATGGGACCATTTGGTAAAATCGCTCTGTTTAGCGGTGCGGAAAAACAGGGCGGTCTTATCGCCATACTCTTTTTCAATAGCATCCATAAGGGCGATAAAATTGGGCCACTCATAATCGCTCTGACTGCTGGTATAATCACTCCACTGTAACATGATCTTAGTTTATACCCAAAAAGACTTTTTTGTCACAAAAAAAAGAGAAATCTGCAACTTTTTTTGAATTTTGGGGTCAAAAATATTTAGTCTTTATTTGCCGGGGGAGCCTTATTTTAGGCTAAAAGTCAGCTTTACCGGGTTATGATCCGAATTTTTGAACCCCAAATCCTGGGCTTGTACCGAAATCAGTTCCACATTGGGAGAAAGGATAAAACCATCAATAAGATACAATTGATGATCCGGCGCCCCTTCATAGGGTTTGTCAAGGGAACGGCAGCTGGGAGTTGACGGATCCATCCCCAACTGCCACCCCTCGCCAAAGAGAGAGCCGTCTAAGAGACCGGGGGTAAAAAATTCGCTGTCCCCCAGGGGAAAAATATCCTTAAATTCAGGGAAAACCTGGTTAAAATCCCCCCCGGCCACACAATAATTGCCCGCCGCATATTCGGCCGCAAGAAATTCCGCCAGGACCCTGGTTTGAGCCGCCCGGCCGCTCCCCCCCGAATCATACGCATCCAGGTGCAGGTTCACCAGCACCAGTTCAGCGCCCCCATCCTGTAACGGGACCCGCTCTACCAAAAGACAGCGTTTAAGCTGGGCCAGCCGCTCCGGCCAGCTAAAAGAACCCGGCAGGCTGATCCGTTCGGCAGTACTGGTATAACTATTCAGGGTAAGGATGCCGCTTTCTATTTTGCCCAAAAAACGGGGAAAGGGCACCGGCACAAAGGGACATTTGTAGTTATAGGCAAAGGCGGCAGACCCTTTCCAGGTTTCAGAAAAGTACCCCGCTTGATCAAAACCGTAGGATCGTTTGGCATTAACGTCCACTTCCTGCAAAAAGATAATATCCCCCGAAGCGGCGGAAAGAAAAGCCTGGATAGCCCAGGTATTTTCCTCTACATTCCGGTCTGTGGCGGGCATAACACCCTTGCCGCCGTCCATAAAAAAATCCTGGCTGGCATCCAGGGAAGCATAACCGATATTCCATGAATACAGTTCAATGGGTTGACCACGGCCCGGAGTTAGGCTAAGGGAACGGGAAAGCGCTGCCGGTTCCCGGCTGTCCGGCTTGTATTCATGGGCGTTAAGCCACAAAAGCCCAATCAGCGCCGTTAACACCAGGAGCAGTACCAGAGCTATGGCGGCAAGTATCAATGGTTTCCTCATTACTATAGAAGTATACAACAAAAAAAGGGCTTTGACAGGGCCTTTGAAGATAAAACAAAAAACAACGTGAGTAAAAAACCTTGCAAAATAAGAGTCTTTTGGGTATACTGGATTGGATGAGAAAAAATATTGCTATTATCCTTACGGTCCTAACCCTGGTGCTGACCATGGGCGCTTCTAATTCCTATCCGGTGGATATTTCAAAATTAACCCGGGATATACTTATTGTGGACGAAAGACTGCCCAAAGAACAAAGTGTGGTGCTGGTTCTTCGCCCTGCAATAAGAATAACCAGTTATAATGGAACCCCCGTAGACTGGAAGACTCCCTCGGAAGCCGCAAGTTCCAGGAAAGCGATCTATTTACCCCCTGGCAGGATACGTTTGACCATAACCTTTACCCCCGATGCAGTACTGCTCTACTCCGGAGATTATCCGCGAGCTTACTATGAGATGTTGAAAAATATGTTTTTTGATCGAACTTTTTCTGCCGGGGAACATTACCTCCTAAAACAATGGGGTGATGGTGTAAATCCCGCAGTTTTATTGGAAGATTTGAACAAAAAACGAAAACCGCTGGAAGAGGAGTACTATGTTTTTCCCCGGCCGGCAAGAACAGTACTTGAACCCAACGTTAGAACCGTACGGAAACCCCCGGAGACATCCGCCGGGACGGCCACCGTTGTCTTTGGTACCGGTTTTAGGGTATTTGACTATAACGGTACCGATGTATACGACGAATGGTATCCAAAGAGTAAAGCCAGAACCGGGCATCGTCATCTTTGGCAGCCAAACAGGATTGCCGTTCCGGCGGGAGGAACAACCATAGCCTTTGACTATGGATTTTTTGGAGGCCGAAATATTGAGCTAAGCTACAGTTTTGAGGCAGGTAAAGAATATACGCTGGCTGTATTCTATCAGTACTACAATGCTGACTCTCCAAGAAAATCCGGCCTTTACATGGGTTTATGGAATAAGGCAGACAAACGCGGCAAGGCAGGCCGCCTTGATGATTCGCTGATAAAGGCCTGGCGCCTTTCAGAAGAATATTGAAACCAATAGGAGGAAAAAGGTGAAAAAAAACATTGTTCTTATTATTACGGTTCTAACTCTGGCGCTGACCATGGGTGCGTCAAATACCACCTATCCGGTGGATATTTCAAAATTAACCAGGGATATATTTGTTGTGGACGAAAGGCTGCCCAAAGAACAAAGTGTGGTGCTGGTTTTTCCCTATGGACTAAAAATTACCAATTATAATGGAGCCCCGGTAGACTGGATGGCTGCAGGTAACAATAAAGCGATCTATTTTCCCCCCGGCAGGATACGCCTATTAATGGCATACGGGAGGCAAAACCGGGTTTTTGAACGGACCTTTACCGCCGGGGAACATTACCTCATAAAACAGCGGATAGAGCACGCCATTCCTATGCTTGTATTGGAAGACTTAAACAAAAAAACAAAAATGCTGGAGCAGGAATATTACTATTTTCCCCGGCCGGCAAAAACAGTGCTTGAACCTCAGGCAAAACCGGTGCAGAAACCTCCGGCCGCGTCCACAGGGACGGCTACCGTTATCTTTGGGGTTGGTTTCTGGGTGTTTGACTACAACGGCGCCGATATATACGACGAATGGTATCCAAAGGGTAAAGTCACAACCGGGGAGCGCCATCTTTGGCGGGTAAACAAGGTAGCCGTTCCGGCGGGAGGAACAACCATAACCTTTGATACTTACTTTGAGACTCCCGGATGGCAGACAACTTTTATTTTTGTAGGCCAGAATTATGAGCTAAGCTATAATTTTGAGGCAGGTAAAGAATACACACTGGCGCTTTTTGCACGGACGCCCGCGCCGGGACAAAGGGAAGTCTACCTGGGTCTATGGCCCAAGGCAAACCGGAGCGGTATGCAGGGCCGTATTGACGACGATTCGCTGCTTAAATCCTGGAAACTTGCTGAAACATAGAGATTTTTTGAGCAAGACCCGCAGACAATCTTCCGCTTCTTCCTCGGACCAGCGTACTGTTTCCGCTGCGGCCAAAACTCTGGCGGCTTCCTTGATGGTGTAGGAGCGGCGGTTTCTGCGGAAAAAATCCAGGATCGCCGCTTCTTCCCGCAGTTCTCCGTCAGCTTCGCCGGAACAGGTATCGCAGCATAGTTTTTCCGGTTTATCTCCGGCTCCTTCGTAGTTGAGGAGCCGGAGCAGGACTTCCCGGCGGCAGTCTCTTGTATTTCGGGCATAGGCAAAAAGCTGCCGGAGCCGCTGCCGTTCCTGGGGGGACCTTACCAAGGAAAGCCGCCCCCCGTCACCCGGCCCCCAAAGCAGGATCGCCCGGGACTGGCCGCCATCCCGGCCGGCCCGTCCCGATTCCTGTAAATATGCTTCTACCGAAGGCGGACAGTCCCGGTGTATCACCGTGCGGATATCGGCCTTGTCTACGCCAAGGTCGAATGCGCAGGTGCTTACAAGGACTGCTTCGCTGTTATGGAGATACCAGCCTTCAAGGGCCTTTTTTTCTTCCCTGCTAAGTCCCGCATGGTAAAAGCGGATCTGGCTGGCCCAGGAAAGTCCCATTTCGGCACATTCAATACGCAGATACTTGGCAAGTTTTTCCGTTCCGGGCCGGGAAGAACAAAACA
>BNVB01000078.1 GCA_025997795.1 Spirochaetia bacterium
AATAAACCCAGTCCCTTATCCAAAATCGTACCAAGAAGGGGAACGGGAGCGGCGGCAAGCCACAAGAGGGAAAGGGCCATGAATAAACTTGAAAGCGGGGCGGCTATAAGCCCTGCAGCTATTCCCACCGGCCGGAGTACGGCAAAAAACAAAACCACCACCGGGGCGGTAACAAGAAACGCGGCGGCGGAAACGCCCAGACCGTTTGCCAGGAACGGCGGCAGGCGGCCCCTAAGCAGCGTTTCTATCCTGCCGCTAAAAAGAAGTATGCCTCCCAGGGCTAGGTAGGAAAGGATAAACGAAATAGACCCGGCCGAAGCGGGATCAAGAATAATCTGCACAAGGAAAGCCGCTCCCAAAAGCGCTAACGTCAATGTCGTCAACAATGTTGACGGCAGCATTGACGACGGCCGGGAAATACCGCACAAAACAAGGCAGCTTCCCAATACATACATAATCGCCGCCCGGACAAGGCTTGGCTGAGGCCCCACCAGTACTACATAAAAAACAATAAAACACAATCCGGCCATAAGCGCGCCCTTTTTTCCCAGGGGCTTTTTGAGCATAAAAGTCAACAAGGCGGAAAGAAAAGCCAGATGCATTCCCGAAAGGGCAAGAATGTGGGAAAGCCCCGTATTACGAAATAAGAGCGGCAGATCACCTTCCAGATTTTCCCGTGTTCCCAGAAGCAGCGCTGCCGCCAGGCCTCCCCATGTTTTGGGTTTAAGCCGCTCCAGAAGCGCAGTCCTTACGGCAGTCCGGAACCGTTCCGGGACCGGGGCGGCGCTTACCGTGTGGACCGAAACAGCTCTGAACCGCGGTGAAAGTCCACCTAGCGACGATACGCCCGGCGCTGTTTCGGGAAGAAAGTGGCCTTCCACATATACTTCCGAACCGCGGCCGAATTCACGCAGACGGGGCATGGTTCCGGCGGGAAAAAATACCGGCACCCTGCCATGGGCGGAAGCGCGGACGTTTCCCGGCATGGCTGCTCCGGTTTCCCTTAGTTCAAGGGCTGCCATGCCCCGTTCTTCGCCAAGGGAGAATCCGGCAGAAGCGGCAAAACTCCTGGGATCGTCCAGGAGTTTTCCCTTGAGGGAAAAAATTTTTTCGGCGGGGAGGCCTGGGGCAAAACTGTCCACAGCGGAAACAGCCCAAAGGCCAAGACCGGCGCCGCCAAGAACGGCAAGGCCTAGCGGTAAAAGCTTACGTCTGCAAAAAACGGCATTTTTTTGCCTTATCAGCATAGAAACAACAAACAGGGCTGAGGCAGCAAAAAAAACCAAACGGAACAGCGGCTGGGGAATATAAACAACAAGGGCCGCAGCCAGGGCCGCAGTAACAAGAGGGCTTATCATGTTGTTTTCCCCTACCACTCAAGCCTGGTTAGGGCGTTCCGGGCGGCTTCCCGTATGTCATTGGGATAAGCAAGTGTAGAAGCATGGTAGAGCGTATCATACGATGCCTTGTAACCAAGTCCGCCCAGAGCAAGGATCAGGGCCATCACAATTTCTTTTTCTTCCGGTTTAAGGGAGTCAAACCGGGCATTATAAAGTCCCAGCTGGAGGCCCAGTGTCCTGGCTGCTTCGGTATCCCGCAGGGCAGAAAGACAGGCAATGGCGTCCGCCAGTTCCCGCCGGCGGGAAGCATCGCTGCGAAAGGCCGCCTGGGTCTGGTTGTAGTACTTGATAACCAGGGGCAGGGCGCTGACACGGCCGCTTTCCCGGATATAATGCAGGGCCAGGGCGCTTATCTCCCGGAACCGTTCCCTGGCTGTTCCGGTAACCGAAAGGGCCGCTTCCAGGGCGGCTTCCGCCACAGTGCCCTGTTCTTCGGCGCTTACCGTTTCCCTGCCCATGGCAAGCCTAAAGGCTTCCATTTTTTCCTCCGGCGGATTGTTCAGGATCACATTACTGCAAAAACCATAAAAATCCCCGGTTATGTTATAGAGGGCCCGGCGGGCCTGGGTTTCCAGATCCCCTGAATAGATCAGCTTGGAAACAAACAGTACCGGATAACTTGAATCGTTTCCCACACTGCCCAAGAGTTCAAAAAGGGCGGTCAAAAGCTGGGGATCAAGACCCAGTCCCGAAGTATAACGGCTGTTTTGTTCCTCAAGGAACTGATTGATCCGCTCAAGCAGTTTTGGGGCATCCAGGACCGGCAGGGTCCGGAGTATCTCGTAGCGGATCGCCCTGTCGGGGAAACGCAGAAAAACCTGCCACAGGGTTTCCGCGGCGGGATTATACCCGTATTTTCCCACACCTTTGACGGCGCTAAGGGTAATACCCAGCATATCCGGATCTTCCCGGAAGAGGTCTGCGTTATTTATCACAAAATCAAGGGCAAGATTGCAGAGGGGACCGTAAAATTCCGGCGCAGCCTCGTCGGTGGCGGCATCGGAAAGGACATTTACCTTGGTATCAAGGCTGGAACGGATAAAGATCCGTTCGTAGGACTCAAGGATCGTCTCCTGTGCCGGCAGGGGAAAAATCCAGAAAAGGGCCAGCGGAACAAGAAACCTGGCGCGGAAGCAGATAGATTGAATCGTTTTTGAACAAAACATAGTATCCTCCTGCCTTACTATAGGGCATTGTCCGCCATGGTGCTTGTATCGGCTTCATCGGCGATTTCCCCGGCCTCCGAACTGTTTCCGTCAGAAGCTTCTTCAAGCACCCGGAAGGGAAGTTCTTCGTCCTCCTCGGGCAGCATGCCAAATACTTCTCCCAAAATATGGTTACGGGTTCCTATGGACATGGGATCCGCCTCCATGTGGAGCAGGGAACAGTTTTCTTCTTCCTGATAATCCAGCGACCGGACCGTGCCGGAAACACAAATGGGCGCATTGTTCAGGATAAACTGAACCTTAATCCGCAGCCCCACCGCAGCCTTGCCGCCGATATGTACCGCACAGCCCGAATCGGAAAGATCCTCTACAAAACACTTTAGGCCGGGGTTCATTTCTATGGTATCCGAAACCTCGTCATTGTCCAGAATATAAAGGAACGCCGCCTTGTGGGTTTTTATTCTGATGGACTGCCGTTTCTGGGTTCTAAAGAGATTTTCGCCGTGGCTTACTTTAAGGGATGCTGTTCCTTTGGAAAAAACCTCGTCCTGCACATCGGTGTCAAAGACATAACCGGCATCGTCTTCCCGCCAAAAGTAAACGGAAAGTTTTAACCCTGTCCAGGAAAAACTTGTGGGCAGTTTGGGATTGTTCGGCCGGGCAATGGTCAGGTACTGGCCGATATTTTTTACCAGCTTGGAAACAAAAACCCCCTGACCGTTTACCAGAACCCGCAGTGTCTGGCCCTCTTCTATCTGGCGGGTATCGGTAATGCCGTTTTTTATCCGGGGTTTTTCCATCTCTATTTTTTTACGGTAATCGTAGAGCTTGGAAAGAAAATCCTGAGTTGCCTGATCGCCCCCTCCGGCAAGACGGGTACTGCGAACCATGTTTCTGATGCACATATCAAGCTGATTCTGGGACCAAAAGAGGGCACTTGGATCGTCCAGGGCGCTTTTTACCGCCAGCCGCCGGAGCAGTTCTATTTCCTTAAAACTGAACCCCGCATCCTTGCCCTTGGCAAAAAACTGTATCCAGGACTTTTTTTTGTCTTTGTTCGACTGGGAAAGCACCAGGACCGAAATCCCCGAGACGGCAATAATTATAACCAGAACCGTTATGAGCATTACACAATACCTTTCCTTTGATATACTAATCCAAAAGGAGCTTCTATTAAAGGTCTCATCGAAGCGCTGGCACTTTTTTTTATACTTTTTTTCCCGGGTTCAACTGGGAACCCGGTTTCCACTGAAGTTGGAAACCTGGTTTTCACAGAAAACCTGGGTTCTTCGCTGGAAGAAATCAGGTATTCGCTTTTCTGGAGAATTCCCGCAATCATCCTTGTCCTGCTCCTTCTTAAAAAGTCCGGCGGAACCGACGCCAGAAACCCGGTTTCTCCTAAAGCACGAAACCTGTTATTCAGTAAAAAAGACCCGGTGGTGCTGGCCCTGTGTCTCCCGGCCCTCTCCTTGCTGGGTTTTGTCCTTGCCCTGGCGGCATCACTTTCGGGGTTTTTTCCCGCCCAGGAGCTGCCGCCGCCGGATGGAATATACGGCTGGGCCGCAGTTATCCTCACATCCCTTACCGTAGGATATCTGGAAGAAACCTACTTCCGCTTATACCTTCCCGAACGGTGCCGGGCCGCTTCGTTTGGCCCCCGGAGCGCCTTTATTATCCCGGCGCTCATCTTCGGCTTCTGCCATGCCTACGAAGGTCCCTGGGGTTTTGCCAACGCCCTGTTTGCAGGGCTCTTACTGGCCGCTGCCTACAATAAAACCCGGTCCTTTCACGGCATAGCCCTGGCCCACGGATTTTACAATATTCTTGTCTACCTTAGCGCAGGTTTACGGTAGAAATTTCCTTTACGAGGCCGTTTTTGTCGTATACCAGCCAGCGGGTTTCCCATGATTCCAACTTGAGCGGGCCAAGTTCCGCCGGAACTTCCGCCGGCGGTGTCCACACCGCCGCTTCACTGCCAAGGTTTTCCAGGCAAAGCGCCCAGCGGCCTTCGGTTTCTGTTCCCCGGAGCAGAACAAAAAGACTGCCCTCCGCAGCCAATACCCGCTGGGCTGCATCGGGATGAAAAACCGCTTCGTTCTGCCGGAACAAAAGGAGCCGGCGCATCCCCTGGTATACCTGGAAACGGAAACTCTCCGGATCCTCCAGTTCCCGTTCCACCTCAAAGGCGGCGGGTTTTTCCCGGTTGATTGCCCGGTTGTAACCGAGTAAACCGGGTCCTTCGTTCCATGCGCTGGAACCTATCCAGCTATGAAAGTATACCGCCGGTAATCCGGAAAGGGAAAAAAGTACCCCGTGGGCTGCCAGGAATGCCCGGGCCCGCAGTCCGGTGTCTCCCATGGTTTCCGGCGCAACAAGCGAAGCATACGAACAATTCAACTCATAGGGAACATCCCCCTCGGGAGTGGATTTGTAAGATACCAGGGCGCCCCGGCGGCGGGCTTCTTCAATTGCTTCTGCAAAGGCCGCTTCATCCACCAGTCCCCGGACGGGGGTAAGGCCCACGCCGTCATGGCTGGCCAAAAAATTAAGAAAGTACAACGCCGCTTTGTTGGATGAAGCAAAGGGCGTAGGGGGCAGTGTTCCTGCCCAGTTCCGCAGGGGCCCGGCATCGCCGGAAAGAGCGGCATAAAGTACCAGAGGAGGCAGGGCAAAGTTATAAACCAGGTGAGCTTCGGGAAGGGAATCAATGGCCGCGTTTCCCACGGGGCTGCCAAAGTAAGAAATATTTTCTTCATGGGGCACATTGGTTTCGGTAAGGATCAAAAGGGGCAGACCCAGATAATCCACCATGGCCCGGAACAGTTTTACCACTGCATGGGTTTTGGGATGATGAAGACAGGGGGTTCCGTCTTCTTTCCACAGATAGGCGATAGCATCAAGCCGGATTATGCCTGCCCCCCGGGCGGCGTATTCCAGAAGTATTCTGGCAAATTCAAGGAGTACTTCGGGGTTGGAAAAATCGTAGTCAACCTGATCGGCGCTAAAGGTGGTCCACACATGGATTGTTTCGCCGTTTTGTTTTTTAAAGGCCGTTAAAAGCGGATGGGTCCGGGGCCGGACTACGGAATGTGAATCATAATCGGCAGGCCGGGTAATGTACCAGGATTGGTATTGTTCTTCATCCTGCAAAAAACCCTGGAACCAGCGGCTCTGCAAACTTCCATGGTTGATCACCAAATCAAAGGCCAGCTTAAGCTTTTCTGTTTTAGGAGAAACGGGGTTTCCAAATTTTTCCAGATCATCCCAGGAACCAAAACGTTCATCCACCCTGCGGTAATCAATAACCGAAAAACCATCGTCAGATGAATAGGGATGGAAGGGCAGCAGATGGAGATAACTGAAAGTCCCGCCGTTCCGTTTTTCCAAAAAACGAAACAGGCGGGAAAGGCCCGTTCCGGTATCGCCAGAAAGCATATCTCCATAACTGATTAAAAGCGCATCTTTATTGCTGATTGGGCTCAATCCCGGCGGATTGTTTCTCTGCGGCAGCCGGGGCCGCTTTTCTTCAAGTAAGGCCAAGAGCCGGGGAAAAAGGGCTGTTCCCCGTTCTTTACCATAAAGAAAAACAAGGGTGTCTTCCAGCCCGTTTTTGCCCGTATTATCCACTGATATATACCTTGCTGCCCCGCTGTCCGGAAAGTTCCAGATACGCCAGATCCGCCAGGCCAAACCCGGCATTTTTGGTATAGTCCTTGGCATATTCATCCCAAAGCATATCTTCGTAAATTTCCCCTGCATAACCGGTATCGATAAGGCTGGACTTCATAACATTTTTTCTCATGGCGCTAAGGATATTTTTAACCAAAAAAGTTTCCAATGCCTGGCACTGTTCATACAGTTTTTTGTCGTTTTCACTTGTTAAACGGAGCTGGCTGCCGCCGTTTATACGGGGAGCGGGAGTTTTGTCCCGGTTTTTTTCCATTTCCATAAGCCGGGAAAAATGAGTATCTTCCGCCGCCATACCGGAACGGTTAACCGCATTGGTGCCTAAAAGTTTTATGTCTATACCGGAAATTCCCGCCATTCAGCTTACCTCTTTAGGGATGTGGCCGTACCAAGCATATTGTCGGTTGTTTGGATAGTCCGGGAATTAAATTCATAGGCACGCTGGGCTACGATTAAATTCACCATTTCGCTGATCACCGATACGTTGGACATTTCCAAAAATTTGTGGTAAATCTGGCCCATACCCATTTCGTTGGGCCGGCCGGGAATAGGATCGCCTGAGGCATTGGTTATCTTAAAAAGATTTTCCCCCAAAGCGGTAAGCCCCACGGGGTTGGGAAAACGGTACAACTCTACCTGGCCCACCGGAATGGGATCATCGCTAATCTCCGGTACCTTTACTTCTACCCGGCCGTCTTTGCTTACATTGATACTGTCAGGCAAAAAGTGTTCGGGCATAACAATATCCGGAAGCAGCCAGTAACCTTCGCTCGTAACCATGCGGCCGGTCTCGTCAACCTTAAAGTTTCCGTTCCGGGTATAGGCATACGAGCCGTCCTGCAGCTGAACCCGGAAAAAACCATCGCCCACAATGGCCATGTCGGTGGGTACATCGGTAGCCTGGGGCGATCCCTGACTGAATATCCGCTGGGTATCGGCCAGTTTAACCCCGTGGCCCATCTGGGTTCCCACGGGAACCACCGTTTCTTCCGTGGCGGGGGTTCCTGCGGTCCGTATGGTTTGGTAGATCAGGTCTTCAAAATCGGCCCGTACTTTTTTATACCCGTGGGTATTAACGTTGGCCAGGTTGTTGGAAATGGTGTCGATATTGGATTGCTGTCCAATCATGCCGGAAGCGCCGGTCCATAAACTCCGTACCATTAATGCTCCTCAATTTTAATGCTTAATGCCTATCCGGCATATTTTGCGTACTGATTAATCAGGGTTCCCAGCATGGTATCGTGGGTCTGAATTATTTTTTGGTTTGCTTCGTAGGAACGGTTTACTTCGATCATTTGAACCATTTCTTTAACGGGGTCCACATTGGCGGCCTCGTTAAAACCCTGGAAAACCTTGGGCCGGGTCCCTGTCTCAAGTTCAAGGGGAGGGCCGGAAAATTCATTGGCCCCGTAAAGGCTGGAACCCTGTTTTTTAAGGTACCGGTCGCTTTCAAAACCAACAATCCGCAGGGTATCCAAAAGCACCACCCTGCCCCATTCATTGTCTTCCCGGCTTATCATGGTGTCCGGGTCGTCGGCATATTCGGCGTTAATCCAGACATTGCCGTCTTTATCAATTTTAAAGTTGTTTTCCTGTACCCGTACCGGCCCGTTTTGCCCCATCACCGGAAGGCCCTCTTTGGTTTCCAAAAAGCCCTCTTTGCCCCGCATAAAACTGCCGTTCCGGGTATACCGTTCGCCGTAGGGGGTATCAATTACAAAAAAACCCCTGCCGTCAAGGGCCAGATCATAGTCGTTTTCCGTTTCCTTAAAAGCCCCCTGGGAAAAATCCACATAAAGTTCGTTCAGTTCCACCCCGGTACCCAGCTTGCCGATAATAGGCGCGCTGTCGCCGGAACCAAAGGGATTCCGGTGGAGTCCATCGTCGCCAATACGCCTAAGGAGCATTTCCGGATTAGCCTTAAGTGCGGTCTGTTCCCGTTTGTACGAATCGGTATTAACGTTGGACAGGTTATTTGCCACCGAATCAAGCCGCCATTGCTGGGCCCGCATGCCGCTGGCGGCGGTATAAATGCCTTTGACCACTTCACACTCCTTCCTAGAGTATCGGTTTTTATACCGTTGACATAAGCCCGCAATAGCAGTATATTGACACATTAAGACTTGAACCAGCGAGAGTGGTGAAACTGGTAGACACGCTAGCCTTAGGAGCTAGTGCCCTCGGCATAAGGGTTCGAGTCCCTTCTCTCGCACATTGTGCAAGAAAGGGAACTCGAAGGGTTGATGCCAAAGGGAAAGAGACCGCTGGCGCAGAAAACCCCAATTACGAGGAAAATGGTGTCCGTATCCAAAGAAATTACCCGCCTGGAACATTCGGCGGTCAAACTGACCCTAACGGTGGGCAAGGACGATGTCCGCGCCCAGTATGATGAGCTTATCGGCGAATATGTAAAATCGGCGGCTATTCCCGGTTTCCGCAAGGGAAAAGTCCCCCGGGAAGTGCTGGAACGGAAGTTCGGCGCCAGCCTTAGGGATGAGGCGCTGAACAAGGTCTTTGGCAAGGTAATTACCGAAGTCTTTGAAGATGAAAATTTCCCCAAAGAGGACCAGCCCCTGCCCTATTCCACCCCCCGGCTGGACGAGAATAGCGAACCGGTCCTTGATTTTGAAAAAGACCTGACCTTTTCGGTTATATACGATGTCCTCCCCCAGCTTACCGTGGGTCCCTGGAAGGGTCTGGAAGCGGAAGTCCCCGATGTAAGTCTAAACGATGAAGATATAAACCGGGAACTTGAAGAAATCCGGGAACGGAACGCCATTGTCCTGGACCGGGACGAAAATGCCGCAGCGGCCAAAGACGATGTGGTTACCATTAACTATAGTGAGCTGGATTCAGAAGGTAATCCCCAGGCGGGAAGTGAACGGCAGGATTTTGTTTTTACCCTGGGTTCGGAATACAACCTGTACCGGTTTGACAACGAAATTACCGGGATGAAAAAGGGAGAAACAAGGGATATTCCCAAGACCTTCCCCGCCGATTATGTCCACCAGGAGCTTGCCGGAAAATCCCTTACCATACGGGTTACCCTTACGGCCCTTAAACAGAAAAAACTGCC
>BNVB01000079.1 GCA_025997795.1 Spirochaetia bacterium
TTGGATAGGGCCGTACCATGGGAAGGGTCTGGCCAAGGTAACCCTGAACCGCCCAGCGATCCAGATCCTTGTAGATGCTGTCATTGGGATCGTGGAATAACTGGGCCTCTGCGGAAATCGCAAGCGCCGCCAGGAGACAGAAAAAAAACAGCCTGTTTTGCTTCATTAAAATACCCCTAATAATGGTAGGCCGCTTTAAGACCCGCTTCAATTCCTTGTTCATTGTTTCCCCGTATATGGCCTGCGTCAAAGATTAGGGTTCCCCCCAGCCAGGAAGAAAGGGTAAGAGATGGAAATACTCTATAACCCGCGCCAAGAATAAGGCGGCCCAGGGTTTCCGGATTTCCCGAAGGGCTTTTCTGGCTGTTATCCGTTCTGGTCCAATCCCAGAGAATAGTGTGTTCCCCCTGGCGCTTAAAGGAAATATCCATGGACAAGAAACACTTAGCTGAGTCGGCGGAAAAACCCAGGGCAGCCAAAAACATATCCCGCCCTTCGCCATGGCCAAACCAGGCATACCGCAGATCCTTGTTTCCCAGGTCGGAAGAACGGCGCATCCAGATCATGCTGCCAAAGGGAGAAGAAAGGGTATACAAAAACGGATCGGTATACACCAGCTCTGCATAACAGGAAACCGACCAGGAAGCAAGGGAAAACTGATACTCCGCCCCCAGAAGGTAACCCATACCCGGCGGGGGCTGATCGGGAAAACGATTTGTCTCGTAGGGGGTGGAAAATTCGTTCATCACTACCTGGCCGTAGAGAGCCCAGCCGGGACGGAAGGCCCATTCCAGATCCAGGGAAAAAAGCGATCCGATTAGGTCTCCCTCATCGGTCCCCCACTGGCCGTAATCACGCCAGGAAAAAAAAGAATGGAACACCATCAGGGGATTAAGATAACGCAGTTCCAGGGGGGAATTACCCACCATTACTCCTTCGCTTAAACCAATGGAAAGTTTTTTGAAAAACTTCATATCCAGCCGGTGCAGATAAAAATACCGGTTGGTGGTTTCTGTTAGATCGGAAACAGCTTTAAGACCTGGAAGCAGCGAAGCATCCGCCAGAAGTTCATCAACACTCAAGGGCATCTGGGTTACCAGGATAGAATACTTGAGCACACGGGAAAAAAAACTGAGACGGGCAAAATCGTAATAATCGGGATTGTCCGATACCGCCAGGTTCCCCGTCCGTCCGGGGCCAAAGGAAAGTTTGTCCCGGCCCAGCTGAAAGTTCCACCACTCCCCGCCTGTTGCAGCAAAGGCCCGCAGGGGTACATTCAGATCAAAACGCCGGGCTTCCCAGGGAACATTGGTTCCCCAGGAAGAAACAGGGTTATTGTAGTACCAGGGATCGGCGGCCGCTTCAGGTTCAATAAAAAGTTCCACCCGCTTACCAAAAAAAAGATGTACCGGAAGGCCGATAAGGGCAGGACTTGTGGTATCCTGTTTTAGCCAGGGTACACTGGTATTAGAACGCCAGCGGCCTTCCAAAGCGGCATTAACATGAACGGCAACGGCAAAAGCGGGCGATTCCGATTGGTAACGAAGCACCGGAACCATATTGTCCAGAATACGCTGATACCGCCGCCGGCCGCTTTCTGAAAGAGCGCCGGAATCAATTTCGTCCAAAACCGCCATAACTTCATCGGACGACAGCGGGGGTGTTAGGGAAAGAAAACTGCTGCCCGCTTCACGTACCACCGCCCGGAGATCCTCCAAAAGCGGATCCCCGGCGGAGATCATCACAAAAGGACCCAGCGGCAAATTCGCCGGCGCCGACGAGTCCGGCGCCGGATCTGCCCAGAGAAAGGAACACACTACGAGGAAAAAGACAAAGCTGATTTTTTCCTTTGGAAAGCACATATTCTTAGCTTAGCGGAATACGGGGGGTGCTTCAACACATAAGGCGCCTAACGCCGCATGATGGATCGCAGATTCCACACCAGATACAGCGGCAGCGATATAAGCCCGTCAGTAAGAACCGTGGCGGTGTTTTTCATGGAGATACGCAGTGCCACCCGGGGGGCATACTTTTTCCGGTATTCCCCCAGTGATTTTGATTTGGTGTTTCGTTCCGATTTTACCTCTATGGGGATAATATCCATGCCGTTTTGAATGATAAAATCTACCTCGGCGGTATTGCCGGAATTCCAGTAAAAGGGGCTGGTACCGTAGAGGTTTAAGAGACAACAAAGAACATAGTTTTCCGTTAAGGCCCCTTTGAATTCTTTGTAGATGTCCGCCTGTTTTTCCAGTACCGCTTCCGCTGGCAATCCTGCCATAACCCGGAGTAGTCCCGGATCTGCCAGGTACAGCTTGAAAAAACTGCTGTCCTCATAGGCCGAAGGAGGCATAAAGGGTTTTTCTATTTTGCTTACCTTGTGAACCAGCCCGGCACCCAAAAGCCACTCCAGAGCATCTTCCAAATCTTTGGCTCGTCTACCCTGCTTAACCCTGCTAAAAATAAACTTGCTGTTTTCCCGGGCAAGCTGGGAGGGAATAGACCGCCAAATCTCCTGTAACCTGGGGAATTCCCCCGGAGGGGCGTGTTTGGCAAAGTCCAGTTCATAACTGTCCACAATTTTCCGCTGTATCTCTTCGAGTTTTTCAACATCATGGTTGGTAATCCAGTTAAGTATCGCCTCAGGCATACCACCTGAAACAAAATAGTTCCGCAGATACTGTTCCAGCTTAAGGGCAAAAAGATCGGAAACTTTTTCCTCCGGAGGCAGGTTTTCCAGATATTCGCACAAAAGCGCCTCGCCATTGGCTAAAAGATATTCATAAAAATCCATGGGCCGGAGAGTAA
Source organism: Spirochaetia bacterium (assembly GCA_025997795.1). GTDB lineage: Bacteria > Spirochaetota > Spirochaetia > Treponematales > Breznakiellaceae > BNVB01. The sequence goes on from BNVB01000079.1 coordinate 2,809, forward strand.
GAAAATCCACCTTACCCACGGGAAAAGAGAGGGGCTTTGAGAGGCTGAGCCCGAGTAAAGAACCGGCGCAAACAAGGTGATACTCGGGAGTATCTTCGTAAAAGTATTTAAGAGAACTCAAAGCCCGGTTACAAAACTGGATTTCATCAAAAATCACCAGGGTTTTCCCCGGTTCTATCACCTTTTTCCGCAATACCCCCAATTCGGCGATTATCCGCCGGGGATCCAGATCACCTTCGAACCGGGCCAGGAGCGGCTCGTTACCCTCAAAGTTAAAATAAGCCCGGTCTTCGTAGGCAGTTTTGCCGAATTCCCGGAGCAGCCAGGTTTTCCCGCACTGCCGTACCCCTTTAAGGATAAGCGGTTTCTTTTTTGGGTTATCCCGCCATTTTAACAGTTGTTTGATAATGGTCCGTTCCATACTATTATTCTAAGTATAAGTATGATTTTTGTCAATTATTTTGCATTATTCCTATGAAAAATGTGATTAAAAGCTGCATTATTCATGGGAAAAAGGTGATTACCGCCAGCAAAAAGCCCCATAACCCACAAAGGAATCCGGTAATGCTCGGGGAGTGGAATGGATGCCGCGGGGAGTGGAATGGATGCCGCCATCCTCTTCCATGGTGATATCCGCGCTGGTCCCATAGGCAAGCAATGATCCGGCAGCACCACTTTCCGCTGCATAACCCATAACGCCCAGCACCGCTCCGGCGGAACAGGCGGATTTTTCCCCCTCGGCCCGGTCCAGTACCACAGCAGGATCACCTGCCTCTACGGCCTCAATAAACCGGGCATCGTTCACCTTTTTTACCCAGTCCAATGCTTTTTGCCCGGAATCCCGGTTTCCGCTAAAGCTGGAATCCTGGTTTCCGCTAAAATCCCGGGTGAATCCATAATTATTGCCATAGTGGGTTAAATCGGTGGAACCAAGGACAAAAAGCCGTCTTCCCAAAGTTACGGCGGCTTTGGCCAGTTCCTTTCCCGCATCAAAGGAACGTATGTCCGCAGGGAACCGCATCCAAAGGAGTTTAGCCGCCGGGAAAAAGTATTTAACCATGGGAAGCAGTACCTCCACGGTATTGTCCCGGCCGCAGTCTTCGGCTCCCTTAAGGCGGCGGAAAAGGATATCCCGTAATTCACCGTCCAGCTCCAGGGGGCCAAGGGGAGTTTCTGCGGCGGTTTCCAGGGCAAAAAGCGGCGGTTGTGTCCCAGGCAGGTGGCCCCCGATAACGGCAACGGTTACCGGGCGGGGGGCGGAATGGATGCTGCGGGTTTCGGAACCTGTTTCACCCGGCGGAACACTGGCCGAAGCGGCCAGTACAGCCACCGCCTGGGCGGCGATGGCCCCGGAATAGTACCATCCGGCATGGGGGGCCACGGCGGCAATGGCGGGGCGGGGGGCGGATAATCCCCCTAAAGCGGGATTATCCGGTGCCTTAAGCGCAAAAGAAGCGAGAAATTCGCCGATTTTGTCCGGATTTTGGGGGTACCAGCCAGGTGGAAGGCAGCGTTTTCGCAGATTCATCTTAAATAAAGCTAGCAGAAAAATTAAAAACCGTATATAATATTCCCATGAGGAAAAAAAGTGAGGACTAAATTCTCTGCCTTAATAGCGCTGCTTTGTATTTTGGTTTATGTGGCGGCGGTGCTCTCTGCGGCATACCGGGTATATATCAGCATTGAAGAGCAGCAGCGGAGCGCGGCAGAAGAACTGGGCAGCATAGAAACGCTTATCGCCAAAAGCGATCCCGGTTTTTTCCCGGATACCCGGGAAGCAATCCAAAAGAAAATAAACGACTGCCGGGTTGTCAAGGCAATTATCATTACCGGTTCCCAGGGTATACTGGACTTTGAACAGGAACAGGGAAGTTTTATCCGCGGGGATGGCGGGAACCCCCGTTTTACCACCCGTTTTGGGTACACTACCCTTAAGGCCCGGGAGTTAGATATCCCCGGGTTCCGTAATGTAAATATCTATCCATTTATCAATACCATCAACTATGAATACCTGGCCCATGTTTTAAGGCAGACACTCCTTGCTATCATGGCGGGACTCGTTCTTTCCTTCTTTACGATGATCATCAGCTTACTGCGATCCCGGGGAACGGAGGCGGCGGAAAACAGCCGGGATACCGCGGGGGACACCGGGGAAGAGCCACGGGTAAAAGAAACACCGGATATAAAGATGGACGATGATTTTTTTGACGACTTTGATATCCCTGAAACTGAAACAGAAACGGAAACATCTCCGCTTGACGGCGATAACAGCATAAGCGAAACCACTGATAATACTAATGATTTTGATCTCCCCGATTTTGATACCCCTGCCTTTGACAATCCCGCCGCGGATTCAGGGGATACTGCCGATTCCGATGATTTTAAACTTGATGATTTTCTTGACGAAAGCGATTTAGATCTGCCAAAAAGTGAAGAAACTCCGCCATCAGCGTCTGATGTATCTGCCGCCGCTCCATCCGCCGCTTCCCCATCGGGCGAAAACCCCAAGGGCCTTTACTCGCCCAGAAGCGGTATAGGCTGGGAAGCCTATACCCAGGACAGGCTTGCATCGGAACTTCACCGTTGTGCCGCTTCGGAACAAGACCTGGTGATCCTCCTTATGGAATGCGGCGACGGGGTTAACTGCGACTCCCGGCTCTTTAAAAAAATAGCCGATGAGACGGTGGATCTTTTTAATTTACGGGATTTAAGTTTTGAATACAAAAACCGGGGAATTACGGTTATTATCCCCAACGCGGATCTTGAACAGGGTATTGCCAAAGCCGAAAAATTCCATGCCCGGCTCCTTAACACCTGTTTTGATTCAATCCATGCAAAGAACGATTTTCTTATCGGTATCAGTTCCCGGTCGGGCCGGCTTATCGAAGCAGACCGGCTCTTGCTGGAAGCTTCACGGGCCCTGGAAAAAGCCAAAGTTGAATCGGGCTCACCCATTGTAGCCTTTAAGAGCGACCCCGAAAAATACCGGGACTTCATTCGAAAGGGAAGCTCCGACACTTAACGGACCTTTATTCGCCGCTAAAAGAAAGATCCCCGGTCCCGCAAAAGCCGTGTAACCATCCAGGGAGAAAGCACAAACATATAGTTTTTCCCGTTTACCAGCGCAGGATACTTTCCATCTTCTCCGGGGGCTCCAATCTGGAGGGACAATACAGAACCGTCGCCCAGCCCAAGCGTTATCTTTGCAAGGATATCAAAGGGAACAGGCGGAAGAATGTTTTCTCCCTGGGCTTCAAGGAGACTGCGTAACCATGTTTCGGTTTTTTCCCGGTCCACCGCGGCGTTTCCCACAAGCCAGTTTTCCCCGCTGCGTTCCAGGGTATAATCGCTATAAACTTCCGGCGGGTCCTCGCCGCCGGTATAACCGTTAAACTGTACATCAACCCGCTGAACCAGATTAAGGGATTTTTCGTCAAAGAACTTCATATCAAACCAGGAAGTTTTTTCACCGTTTACATACGAAGCAATAAGTTTATCACCGGAACGGAATTCATTTTCTCCGGCTTTGCGTAAAAATACTTCCCTGCCGGAGGGATCGTCCTTACCAACAAAGAGGTCCAAAAGGGGAAGCCCCGCCCCGCCCCGGACAAGAAGCCTGGAGGCCCCTTCCCCAAGGCCAAGGCCTTCGTGGCTTGCGGCGGAAGATCCCCGGCGGGGAAAAGCTCCCCGGGTGCTAAGTAAACGGAAGAGGTCGTCTATTCTTCCCTGTTTAACCGGCACTTCCAGATTTTCCAGCTGGGCAAACCAGATGCCATTAGACAAAACAAGTTTTAGCGTTTGACCATTACGGATAATATCCATGCCGTCTGCAAGGTCACGGGCAGAAGAAGAAAGCCAGGTAAAGGAAGCGGCCCTGGCGCTGGCCCGCTGGGGATCAAAAAAGAGGGTTAGGAGATACACAAGGGCCAGAAGAACCGCCGCTGCGCTTAGTATTGTTACCTTTTTTTTATAGGGCATGATCCTGCTCCTTTTTATATTTCCGTTTTAAGAGCCGTGCGGCGCCATAGATAATAATAAGAATAGGCACAAGGAAAATATTGAGAATCCGTGAAAAACTCATCATCCCAAAACGGCGGCCTTCGTCACTAATTCTGTCAAGCCTGCCGCTGCCGCCGGAGCGGTTACGGATACCCACAATGTCGTCGTCCTTACCCAGCCAGTCCGCCGTTTGAAGCAGAAAATTAAGGTTAAGGCTTTGGTAACGCTGGGTTACCTGAACAAGAAAACTTCCCATATCGGCATCACCTATAACAATGATCCGCGCCGGTTTTGTTTCAAGCGGCATAGCGGGAAGTCCTTCGGGAAGTCCTTCGGGACTTCCCGACTCTTCTTCCTGCCAAACATTATCCTCTGTCCATTGGCCTGCTTCCGGCAATTGGGGTATTTCTTTACCGGCAAACCAACTGGGGAACCGGCCCTCCAGGGCAGCGGCAAGGATCCTTTGGCTTTTTTCGGTTTCATCGCCGCCAAAGGAAAGACCCGGCTGCGGATTAACCGCAAAATCACGGGTCATAAGCCAAGCCTCGTTCGTGGAAGTAAAGAGAATTTCTCCTTTTACTGTTCCCGGCGGCGACAGGGTTAAGGGACTGGCCCAATAGAGATCCACCCCCGCAAAACGTGCGGTAATGGGATGGTCTGGATTACCCTGGGTTTCCAGAACCCCCACCCAAAAAGGATAGGCAATACTTTGCTGCCGCTGGGTATAGGGATCGCGGTACGGCAGGGGAAGGGCGGCGGCATCCATTACCAGGCTGGGGCCCACGGTTACACCATACGAGGAAAGCATAGCCAAAAGGCCCCTGTCGGTTTTAAGCCGGGCATCCCAGCTTCCAGAAAGATTCACCTCAACCCCTTCTACTGCAAAAAGTACGCTGCCCCCCAGCTGAATGTACCGGTCTATGCGGTACAGGTCTGTTTCGTCCAATTCTTCCACACCCCCCAAAACCACCAGAGCCGGCAGGGTATCGGGAATTTCCGCACCGCTCCGCAGGGGCAGCGGAATAAAGCCCGATTGGGTTAGGGCGTCCCGGAAAGGACCGTAGTACTCGTTCCAGTCCTTCTGGTTTTCAGGCGTCATAATTCCCAGTTCCCGGCGTTTACCGCTGATAAGCGTACGAATACGGCTGGTTACATCGTACTCCAGGGTATCCAGGGAAAAAACAAAGGGCAGCGTTTCGTATCTGTCCAGATACTCGATCACGAGGCCGGAATAGATAATGGAAAAACTTGCCTGATCCTGTTCCACATTTTGCAATTGCTGGGGAACAAGGCCAAAACGTTCGGCGTCTTCGCCCTGACCGGGATCCTTCACCGTCACCTGAATTTTCCCGGCGGATCTTTTTTCATATTCACGGAGGAAATCGGCAATTTCCAGCGGCTCGGGATAGAGGGAAAGCAGTTTTGCCGAACGGTAGTAGGTGATCCGCAGGGTTTCTTCAATTTCGTTACCCAGGTTCCGTGAAACCGGCGAAAGGGTATAGGCCTTACTGGCGGTTAAATCAAAGCGCAGGGCCAGGCGGCGGCTGAGCAAAAGAAGCAGCGCCATGATCACAATACTAAGCAGCGTAATGGTTGTTTGTTGTTTTTTTGTCATATTAGCTCCACTTCCTTCCAAGGATTACCCGGGTAGTGAGGAACAAAAAGAGTACCGTGGCGATGGTAAAAAACGCCAGGTCGGTGGTATCAATGATCCCCTTGGAAAAACTATCAAAGTGAAAGGACAGCGAAAAAAAACTTATGGCCTCTGCCAGCGCCGGGGGCAGGGAAAGGCTCATGGTAAACTGATTGAGCAGCATACTAACAAGGAGTACTGCGGCGCTTCCCAAAAAAGCCCCGGCCTGGTTTTTGGAAAGGCTTGAAAGGAGGAGCCCCAGAGCCGACGCAGAAGCGCCCAGAAAAAAGGCCCCGGCGTATTCACCCGCCAGCACACCCAGATCAAAATGTCCCAGTGGAAGGATGCTTAACGGTACAGGAAGGCTTAAAAGCAACAGCAGTATAACCACCGCCATGGAAGCAAAAAATTTTCCCAGCACCAGTTCCCATTCGGAAAAGGGCATAGTCAAAAGCAGTTCTATGCTTCCCAGTTTCCGTTCCTCCGCCCAGGCCTTCATGGTGATCATGGGGATTACCAGAATAAAAACTATGGGAAAGGCGGCAAAATAAGGCCGCAGGCTTGCCATGTTCATCGTAAAAAAACGCTGAAGGTAGTAAAGCCACACCGAACAAAAAAGGGTAAAGAAAAGGCATATTCCGTAAAAGGCCGGAGCATTGGAAAGACTTACCAGTTCCTTTTTTGCCAGAATAAACGATTTACGCGGATCCATGGGAAGCCTCCGTTAGTTTTACAAAAATATCTTCCAGGCTGAGTTTACGGCGGTTCATGCCGATTATTTTTAACTGTTCCGCC
>BNVB01000080.1 GCA_025997795.1 Spirochaetia bacterium
CTCCGCCGCCGCAGGATAAAACCGCAGCAAACAGAATTGCTGTAAAAACCGCTCCTCGTAAAAACTGTACTTTCTTTTTCATTTCTTTACTCCTCTATAAATTTTTCCCTGCCGTAACAGGGTTTGAGACAAAAGGGTTGAGCGGAAAAGGATTCCTCTTTAGAGGAAACCGGGGTTCTGGCTTTAGCGGAACCCAGAGATCTTGGGTTCATGGGCAAGTTCAGCGGGAAAAGAATTTTTGTTAAAGGGTTACTATGAGAGAGAGAGAGAGAGAGAGAGAGAGAGAGAGAGTGCAATTTTCGTGCCAAGTTACGGGCTTTCTCATAAATTTAATGCTAATTTATGAAAAAAGATATGTCAAGGGTTTTTCCTTGCTTGGAGGGCAAATTCGTGTTATTTTGTTAGGAAATGTGTCTGCACGGGGGATTAATGCAAATCTCGAGGAGGAGCCAAGGCCTCTTCCCTCCGTTGGGGAAATTTGCTCTTCTTTTATTCGCCGGGGGGTCGAATACCCCGTCCTTCAGGCTAAACTTGACCTAGAAAATTAAAAATCAAGAAGAAAAACCGCTAAGGCGCCGAAGGCGACCAAGGAAGATGATGGACCTCCCCGAAGGTCTTCTCTTCTCCTTTGCGCGCCTTTGGCGCCTTGGCGGTAAAAAATTCTTAAGGCCTCCTTGTAGAATACATTTTTCGATCAGCCCAAGGGTGAAAGTCAGAAAGTTAAGTGTTTTTCCTTGCTTGTAATTGAAATTCATGTTATTTTGTTAGGAAATGTGTTTGTACAGGGAAATACCTCCAAAAGCCATCCCAAAACCTGAAAAATTGTGTATACTTCATATATGGGTGATACAGAAAAAGCCGTTGCCCGGCTTAACCCGCTTAACGATTATCTCTTTCTCAAAATGCTCGGCGAACCGGGGGACGAAGAGCAGTTATTGGGCTTTCTCAATGCCGTACTTAAGCGGACACAGAAGCCTGTGCTTGTTTCGGTGGAGATTATTGAAAACCGGACCATAAGCGCGGAGATTGTCGGGGACAAAACAAGTATTCTGGACGTCCGGGCCAAAACCGCGGACGGTACCCGGGTGAATATAGAAGTGCAGCTGAGAAATCTGGGCAATATGGACAAACGGAGTCTTTTTTACTGGAGCCGGGACTACACCCGGAGCATAGAGGCCGGGGACGACTATGAAAAGCTGCCGAACGTCATAGCTATCAACATCGTCAATTTTGAGTATTTGGGAACGAAGGATTTTCATGCGAGTTTCCACTTGCGGGAAGATACCGAAAGAGATTATATTCTCACAGAGGCGCTTGAAATTCATTTTATCGACATGATGAAATTCAAGCGGCTGAGGGAAAAGGATTTCAAGAACGATACTTTGCAGCGGTGGATGACATGGTTTGACAAAGACAGTCCGCCCGCGGTGGTAGAGGAGGTAATAAAAATGGATGCAGCGATACAAAAAGCGGAAGCCAGGATGGCTTTTGTTTCTAATGATAAGGAAGCGTTCCGGGCTTACCAGATGCGGGAAATGGCCCTTTCGGACTGGACCAGCGGTGTCAACCATGCCAAGCAGGAAGGCAGGATAGAGGGCAAGATAGAAGGTAAGATAGAGGGCAAGATAGAAGGTAAGATAGAGGGCAAGATAGAAATAGCCCGAAGTATGAAAACTGACAAAGCGGCTATAGAAAAAATCATGCAGTATACGGGGCTGACGCGGGAAGAAATTGACAAAGCTTAGCTATGTCAAGTGTTTTTCCTTGCTTGTAATGGAAATTCGTGTTATTTTGTTAGAAAATGTGTCTGCACAGGGAATATCGGGTATATTTTGCGATCGGGGAGAAAAAAGAGAGGAAATTTTATCCTATTATTGACTATTTTGAACAATAAAAGTAGTATATTTTATAAGCGGCTGGTTGTGTCTTGTAGAGAAGGACCCTGTTTTTGGGTTACATAGGGGCAAAAAATGGCAGTAGAAAAGGGAATCGAGAAAAAAATAAAAGACCTTGGCCTTATCAATTTCTCGGCGAATGAGAATCTGTCCCCTGAATTGATTGATGATGCGATAGAAAGTACTACCACGTTTTATAAAAATATAAATATTGCAGATCTGGCTGATCGGGTAAAGAAAAACAAGGCTGCCCATAGTGCCGTCAGAACATGATCCGGCAACTCATGGTATAACATGGGCAATAAAGAACTTTCGCCCATTGCTCAATCAAATTGATATAGACAATCTTCCTGAAGAACCCCGGAATCAGATGATTATCCTTTCAGACGATAAAAAGTATATACGGCTTGGAATGGCGGACTGTATTTTAACGGTGTGCAGAAGAAACTTTAAATCAACTGCGAATGGATTTTATACGTTCAGCCATCGGAAATATGAGGATCAAGACCTGTTTTTTCTTAATATATACATAAACAATACCCTCTATGTAAGCAATAACCCTGAGTTAAGAATAAATAGGCGCCGTGCAATAGCTCATGAATTTACCCATTGTGTTGCTGCTTTTCTTTCTTTAGGAAGGATACGAGCAAAAAAACTATTTGAAGGCTTAATAAAGGAGTTAGGCAAAAGGGCTACGGTTAATGCGATGGAGCATTTCCAATCGCTCTTGGTTCAATTTGCCAGCAGTGGACCTGCGGGTGGAAACGAATTAGGAATATATCCTGATGAACACTTTAGACTAGGCTACGAAGATTTTGATGATAGTTTTATGATGCTCTATAAAAACTTTATATTGGACCGGGAGATATTTGAAAAGTATTTCTTAAAAAATGCCCAGAAGTCTTTTAGTGAAAATATAAAGGCAGGAAATATTGATGAGGCATCGGTAATATTGGGTAATGTACTTCACGAACTCATATTGAAAGAGGCCATTTCGGCAGAATTTGTGAATCTGCGATTAAAAGAGGAATTAATTTTTTATTATTATCAAAGAGCTGTTTAGAGGCCCTTTAGTTTTTTCACCGCCCCGGCTTTATCCGCCGCCTGAAAAAAGGCGCTTCCTGCCACAAGCACGTCCGCCCCTTTTTCGATGACCTCGGGGGCATTTTCTGTGGTAATTCCGCCGTCCACCGAAAGCAGGTAGTGGTACCCTTTTTCTTTTCTAAGGGCGGAAAGGGTAACCAGTTTTTCCAGACAGGGTACGATCATCCGCTGGCCTCCAAAACCGGGATTAACCAGCAAAACAAGGATCAGATCCAGTTCGCCGGCAATCTCATCAAGAAAATGCACCGGCGTTCCGGGAACGATGCAGATTCCCGGTTTCATCCCTGCGTCTTTTATTGACTGGATAATCCGGTGGGAATGAACGGCGGCCTCAACATGAAAGGTAAAATAATCCGCCCCCGCATCGGCAAAAGATTTGATAAAATCCTGGGGGTTTTCTACCATCAGGTGGCAGTCCATGGGCAGCCCGGTTACAGGCCGCAGATCCCCCACGGTTTTGGGGCCAAAGCTTAAATTGGGGGCAAAGTGCCCGTCCATCACATCCACATGGATCCAATCCGCCCGGGCCGCTTCAATGGACCGGATTTCTTCCGCCAGATTCCCAAAATTTGCCGAAAGCAGGGAAGGCGCCGCCAAAACTGTTCTTGCCATCATGTACCTCACTTACTAAAACTGATAATCTGCAGAGCCGTTAATTCATCGGTAAACAGATCCGTTATAAGGCCCCCTTTAAGGGCCGCGTGAATCGCCCGGGCTTTTTGTTTTCCGCAGGCAATGCCTATGCGCCGTTTTATCCCCAGAAACGAAGCGGGTTCTATGCCCACCACCCGCTTATTGATGGGGCTGTTCATAAACTTCCCTTCCGCATCATAGTGGTAACCGCAAAGGTGGCCGCAGGATCCTTCGTTGTATATCTGCCGCGCTTCCTGGGAAGAAAGAAAACCCGCCAGAACCAGGGCGCTGTCTTCGGGCTGATCCGAACTTAACCCCACCAGGGCCAGATCCAGGGCTTTGGTCTTTTCCAGGGCCTCCCGTATGCCCGGCTCCTTTACCAGAGCATCCCTTAGTTCCCGGGTTTTTACCAGTACCGGCGAAAGAACCGGAAACGACCGGGCGCAGATTTTGTCTGCCAGGATCCGGGCCAGCTCCGCCCCGTCATAATAGAGCGCAGAGGCTCCCAGGCCCCCCATAAGCTGTACCACCTCGCAGTCCACCAAACCCAGTTTAGGCATCTGCCGGATAGTATGGTAGAGGGCAGTACCCCAGGAAATGCCTATCCGCATCCTGTCTGCCAGCATGGAACCCAGAAAACCCGCCGTTTCAAGGCAGGTCTTATACAAAGTCAAAAGATAATCGGTCTCGTGGGGAACAATGCAGACCGTCTCTAACCCGTAACGGCTGGTAAGGATCTGGCCTGTCTCAGAATTAAAGGGAGACCGGTCGTTGATGCGGATTTCAACAATGCCCTTTTCCCGGCATTCCTTAAGCATATTCGCCACGGTGGGCCGGGAAATTTTGTACAGCCCGGCAATCTCCGACTGGGACATGGAATCCAGGTAGTAATGTTTTGCTATCTCAACCAGCAATTCAAAAGATTTATTCACCTTCAAAAAGGTACATCTTTGAGGGGACAAGATCAACCAATGGGAACCTAACAATCCCGTGAAAAAAATGACAAATGTAAAAAATAGGAGGAAAATGCTTGACAAATGTAAAAAAAGGTGCTATACTATAGTATGGGCTGGAAATCACAGGAGGCAATAAGATGAGTGAAGAGGTATTGAGTTTACTGGAAGATGATGTACAGTTTCGGCCAAGAATCAAAAAACTGCGCGAAGAATTTTTTAATCATGTGCCGTCGGTATGCGTACAGAGAGCTCGTCTTATAAGCAAATCCCACCAGGAAACCGAAGGAAAGCCGATGCTTGTCCGCCGTGCGCTGGCTCTGGAGAAAATCCTTAAGGAGATTGATGTTTACCTGCTGGATGGAGAGCTTCTTGTCGGCGCTTTGTCGGAGACCCCCCGGGGGGCTTCGGTGTTTCCCGAGTTTGCCGTAAACTGGATCAAAAACGAACTTGAAGGCAAGCCGGTTTCCTTTGGCGGCAGAACGGGCGATCCCTATACCGTTACGGATGAAGTAAAAAAGGAACTGCTGGAAGACATTATTCCCTACTGGCATGGAAAAACCCACGAAGACCGGGTTAAGTCCCTGATGCCGGAAGAAAGCTGGCGGGCCGGTATGGAAGTAAAAGGTTTTGATGATGCGTGGCTTACCATCTCGGGCGATGGGCATACCATTCCCGACTATATAAAGGTAATAAGGCTGGGGGTCGCGGCCATCATAAAAGAAGTGGAAGACCGGGTGGCATCCCTTGATCTTTTGGAACCGGATAATTTGTTTAAACTTCCCTTCTATGAATCGGTGCTTATTTCACTTAAAGCTCTGGTAAGTTACGCAAAACGTTTAAGTGTTCTTGCCGCAGATAAAGCAAAAAGCGAAAACGATCCCCTGCGCAAAAAAGAACTGGAAGAAATCAGCCGTATCTGCGCCAAGGTGCCCGAACAGCCTGCCGAAACTTTCCACGAAGCACTTCAATCCCTTCTTTTTGTGAATATCGGTATCCAGATGGAAAGCAACGGTCATTCCATTTCGTTTGGCCGGGTAGACCAGTTTCTGTTTCCGTTTTACCAAAAAGCAATTAAAGAAGGCGGTCTGACACCGGAAGATGTTCTGGAATTGCTGAACTGTTTCTGGATCAAGCTGAACTCCTTTAGCAAATTGCGGGACATTGATAACACCAAGTTCTTTGTGGGAAACCCCCTGTTCCAGAATCTTACCATTGGCGGCCAGACCTCTGACGGCCGGGACGCGGTTAACGATCTTAGTTACCTATGCCTGTGCAGCACAAAAAAACTCCGCATGGTTCAGCCCAGCCTTGTGGTCAGGTATTACAACGGCATCAGCGACCGGTTCCTTGCGGAATGTGCAAAAGTTATTCGTACCGGTTTGGGCATGCCAGCCATGTTCAGCGACGAGGCTATCATACCTTCCATGCTGAACATAGGTTACACCATGGAAGACGCGGTAGATTACGGCATTGTAGGTTGTGTGGAACCTGCCCCCCAGGGCAAAATTGGCGGCCGTTACGGCGCCGCATTTCCCAGCCCTGTGAAGATGCTGGAAATTGCATTGAACGGCGGTCTTGATCCCCGTACCGGCATACATTGTACCGGCGGCAAAAAACTGGTTGAGTGTAACAGCTTTGAAGAAGTGATGGCGGAATTTAAAAAGCAGATGGATTACTTCCTAAAGCACCATGTTATTTTTGATAACATCATTGATATTTCCTACAGGGACATGACGCCGACTCCGCTGCTTTCCTCCCTTATTGAAGGCTGTATTGAACGGGGTCTGGAAATCAAGGAAGGCGGGGCAAAGTATGATTTTACCGGCGGTCAGATCGTTGGTCTTACTTGTGCTGCCAACGGCCTTGCGGCCCTTAAAACCCTTGTTTTTGACAACAAGACCTTTACAAAAGAGCAGTTTGCCCATGCCCTGGAAACGAACTACGAAGATGACAAAACAAGTCCGACGGGGCAGGAAATTCGTTTGTATGCCCTTAACCGTTCACCCAAATTCGGCAATAATGATGAAACAGCCGACTCAATCGCCGCTGAAATAACGCGGTACTGGGCAACCGAAAAAATGAAAATGAAAAATACCCGGTATGGCAAAGGCCCGATTGGAGGACGTTTTATCCCTTCAACGGCTACGGTTTCCGCGAACGTTCCCAGCGGTTACGTGATCGGCGCCACGCCTGACGGCCGAAAAAAAGGCGATCCGGTTTCCGAAGGAATTTCCGCATACAGGGGGACCGATTGTCAGGGACCAACGGCATTGATCAACTCACTGGGCCGTATTCCGAATACGCTCATGCCCGGCGGACAGCTTTTGAACGTAAAACTGAACCCCGCTACCCTGCAGGGCAGCAAGGGAATCGCAAACATGGTGGCCCTTATGCGCACACTATTTGACGCCAAAGGCATGCATGTTCAGTTTAACGTGGTTGATAAAAAGATACTGGAAGATGCACTGCAGAATTCGGATAAGTATCAGGATCTTGTTATCCGTGTAGCGGGTTACAGCGCCTATTTTGTTACATTAGACAAGGATGTTCAGACGGATATTATGCAGAGGACAGAACATAACTTTGCGTAAGCCGCTTGATATTCCAAAGGGTCTCGTATTCGATATACAAAAGTTCAGCCTTAACGACGGCGGGGGAATACGGACCGTCGTCTTTTTAAAAGGCTGCCCCTTACGATGTGCCTGGTGTTCAAATCCCGAATCGCAGGACAGTACTCTGCAAAGGATTTACTGGAAGAAAAAATGCGTAGGATGCGGGGCCTGCGCAAAAGTTTGTCCCGAAGGCAAAGGCTGTCTTAAACCGGGATATATAACATGCAAAGATAAATGCCAAAAATGCGTGGATGTTTGTCCGGCCGGGGCCTTAAAAGGAACGGCGAAAATCTATGAGGTGGATGAACTTGTTAATGTGCTTAGCCAGGACAGGCGTTTTTATTACCGTTCCGGCGGCGGCGTTACCTTTTCTGGCGGGGAATCCCTTTTACAATATGATTTTGTAAGGGCAGTCTCCATAAGTTTAAAAGCTATGTTAATTAATACCGCTATTGAAACATGCGCTTATGCCCCCTGGGAAAAGCTGTGGACCGCCTGCGAACATATTGATACAATTCTTTTTGACATAAAATCTCTGGATAATGACATACACACTAAATATACAGGCAAAGACAATACGCTTATTCTGGATAATCTGGAAAAACTGTCCGGAAAATCCAAAGCGCTTATTATACGGATTCCCGTGATTAAAGATCTTAATGACAGTGAAGAACATATCCGGCAGATCATAGAACTTGCGAAAAAAAATAATATCAAAAAAATTCATTTATTGCCTTACCATGCATTGGGTAAACCTAAATATGAAGGGCTGGGATATAATTTTACATCGTTTGAACGTCCTGGCGATGAACATTTGAATACACTGGTAAATATCATCCAGGACGCCGGTTTGAAGGCGCTTGTTGGCGGTTAATCTAATCTTGGGAGAAAGCAATGAACTGTTACATGGGAATTGACCTTGGAACAAGCGGCGTAAAGGTAATTATTCTTTCCGAAACAGGCAAAATGCTGGGAGAGGGAAGCTGTGAAAACAGCCTTGTAACACCGGCTGACGGGTGGGCCGAACAAGACCCGGAGATGTGGTGGCAGAATACCAGGACAGCCATCAAAAAAGCCGTATTGCATCTTGGCCCGAGTGACAAGGTTTGCAGCATCGGCCTTTCGGCACAAATGCTTGGCGCTGTGTTTCTAAACAAGAACGGCACATCAATACGGCCCTCTCTTATCTGGTGCGATCAGCGCAGCTCTGTGGAACGCGATGATTTTGAAAACAACTATGGTCTTGACTATATCCTTAAGCAAACGGGTAATTTCCCCCTGACCGGTTACTGGCTGCCCAAACTTGAGTGGCTCAGGAAAAATGAAAAAGAAAATTTTGACAAAATTGCGGCAATGGTGTTCCCGAAAGATTATATCCGCCTAAGGCTGACAGGAGAACTTGCCGGCGAAGTAAGCGACGGCGGCGGTTCGGCTCTTTTTGATGTGGAACATCGAACCTGGGCATGGGAGTTAATCGACAAAATGGCTTACCCCCGCAGCTGGTTTACCAAAGTAGCAGAATCGGACGAGGTAACGGGAACGGTGTTAAAAAGTGCGGCGGAAGACCTTGGAATCCCTGCGGGGATACCCGTTGTCGGCGGCGGCGGCGATCAGCTTGCCGGCGGCATAGGTAACGGCATTGTGGAAGAAGGTACCGTTTCCTCCACAATCGGCACATCCGGCGTAGTATTTGCCTGTACCGATTCGCTGAAAATTGATTACGACAAACGCGGCCTCCACTGTTTTT
>BNVB01000081.1 GCA_025997795.1 Spirochaetia bacterium
AAAACCAGGATATTTAATACCGCAGCCAAGAGGATAAGGGCCAAAGTACCGCCTGTAAAGAGCGGGGAACCAGGAGGGAAAACAGACCCCAGAAAATAGAGGCCCGCTGCGGCCGCCAGTGCAATTATAACGGACAAAAACGCAAATTTTGTTAACAAACGGCTTTTTGGCATTATCAACCTTCCTTATCATCAAGTCTAAAAGAAGATTACAAAAAGTCAAGAATAAAAGTTACTATGCAAGGATACTAGGTCCCCAGACCCAGGGCAGCCAGCCGTTTGGCGCCTTCGTCCCGGAGCAGGTACTTTTGTATCTTGCCCGAGGATGTTAAGGGGAAAGCATCTACAAAAAATACATACTTGGGTATCTTAAAGCGGCTGATTTGCCCCCGGCAGTAATCTTTTATATCGTCCTCGGTTACTGCTGCCTCAGGGTGGAGGATCACAAAGGCAGAAACTTCTTCGCCGTACTTTTGACTGGGCACGCCGATAATTTGCACATCCTTGATGCCCGGCATGGTATAGAGGAAATCTTCGATTTCTTTGGGGTACACATTTTCGCCCCCCCGGATAATCATGTCCTTGATCCGGCCGGTAACCCGGAAGTTGCCCTCGCTGTCTTTGACCCCAAGGTCTCCCGAATGGAGCCAGCCGCTTTTGTCGATACACCGGGCGGTTTCTTCGGGCATTTTGTAGTAACCCTTCATCGTGTTGTAACCCCGGCAGCAAAATTCGCCGTGCTCCCCATCGGGACAGGCTTCCCCGGTGTCGGGGTTACGGATCGTCACTTCCACGCCGGGAAGACAGCGGCCCACGGTTTCTACCTTTACTTCCAGGGTATCGTCGTACCTGGTTTGGGTCATTACCGGGGACGATTCGGTAAGGCCGTAACAGATTGTTACTTCCTTCATGTGCATCTGGTCAATAACCTGCCGCATGGTTTCCACGGGACAGGGAGAACCGGCCATGATCCCCGTCCGCAGGGTTGAGAGGTCAAACATCTTAAACATGGGGTGGTTCAGCTCTGCGATAAACATGGTGGGTACGCCGTAAACGGCGGTACACTTTGCCTTTTGTATTGTTGCCAACACCAAAAGGGGATCGAACCATTCTACAATGGCGGCGGCGGCCCCGTGGGTAATGATGGCCATCATTCCAAGGACAAGGCCGAAGCAGTGGAAAAGGGGCACCGGCAGACATACGATGTCCTCTTCGGTAAGGCGCTGGTTGTCCCCTATGCCCAGGCCGTTGTTAAGGATATTCCGGTGGGTAAGCATAACCCCCTTGGGAAAACCCGTAGTTCCCGAGGTGTACTGCATATTTACCACATCGTTGGTATCACATTCCGCTTCAATTTTAAGGATATCCATTTCCGGGGTATGCTGGCCCAGGAGCAGAACCTCTGCCATGCTGTACATTCCCCGGTGTTTTTGGGGGCCCACATACACCACGCTTTTAAGGGCGGGAAAACGCCCGGCTTTAAGATACCCCCGCTGGGATGTTTTAAGTTCCGGCACCAGTTCGTAGACCATGGACACATAATCGGAATCCCGCCAGCCATCAATAATAAAAAGGCACTTAAGATCCGACTGCTGCATAAGGTATTCCAGCTCGTGGAGCTTGTACCCGGTATTGACCGTTACAAAGATCATGCCCGCCCGGGCAGTGGCAAACAAGAGCGTGTTCCAGTCCGGCACATTGGTAGCCCAGCAGCCCACATGATCGCCCTTTTTAAGGCCCATGGCCAAAAGCCCCCGGGCAAGATCGTCTACCCGTTTGTCAAATTCGCCATAGGTCCAGTGCAGGTCCCTGTCTGCATAAACGATAAAGTCATGGTTTGGCTGCTGCCGGGCTTTCTGCCGGAGGAGAGAACCGAGGGTTGTTTCAAGGTACAACATAAAGACTCCGTAATTCCGCGGTGCGGGATTTTTCTGCCGGTTTACGCCGGAGTATAGATAACCGCCAGGATGCGGGCGGAACCGCCGGACGAAAGCACCCGGTGGGGTACGATGGAATCGTAATAAATTGAATCGCCCTGGTTTATCGTATAAGCGTCTTTGCCGTATTCAATTTTGACCGACCCTTCCAGCACATAGATAAATTCTTCCCCTTCGTGGGAAGACTTGGGCTGATCCTCGTCGTGTTCCATATCCACGATAAAGGGCTCCATGTGGCGGCCCCCCTTGTCCGATGCCAGGGCATGGAAGTGGTGGCCCGAAGCCGCGGAGTTTGGAATGGATGCCGCGGGTACGGCGGAATCCGCACCGGTGATAAAGCGCACACCTTCGGCCGCTTCTCCCTTGCGGGTGATCACCGGGCCCAATTCTTCGTGATCATCCAGCAGAGTTCCCAGCCGTACACCCAGGGCCCGGGAGATTTTAAGGAGCGGCGCCAGGTCGGGGATAAAACCTTCTTCTTCCACACGCTTAATAAGACCGATGTCCAGGCCGCTCCGTTCAGCCAGAACTTCCATACTGATCGAATAGGTCTTGCACAATTCGATAATCCGTTCGCCGGGGGTTCGTTTTACTGCCATAGTAAATATATGGTAGCAAAAAGACAGAAAAATGTCGAGTGGTCGTCGAACCGGCGAACCGTGCCGTGTTGCCAACTGTTGTGTTGTCAACTTGGTCAATTAGCGTTACTATTAAACATGGAACTTGAATAGGCATGGATTTGAATAAAATTCCTGAAAAATATCAGGAAGACATAAAAATAGCCGCAAATTTACTCAAAAATGAGGGGTGTAAGGCCGTTTATTTGTTTGGATCCATGGTTACCGGTAAAATTCATGCAAATTCAGATATAGATATTGGTATAACCGGATTACCGCCAAAGAAATTTTTCGGTGTATATGCGTATCTGGATAGAAGCCTATCAAACAAGGTCGATCTTGTTGATTTTGATTTTCAAAAGGATTTTTACACACTTTTGAATTCATTGGGAGAGGTAGTTGAAATTGGATGACGCCAAGCTGCCGGATGGCAGCATTCAATCTATTCCTCTCGGCAAACGGAGCGAAGCGACGTATGATGGAATAAAGGCAAAAATAACATTTGAAATTTCTCAAATAGAAAAATTACTTGATAGCGGCAAGCCGTTATTTGATTTATGTAAAATAAAAACGCCTGATTTTATAGAAATGTCGGCAGCAGCATTATTATTGCATTCATTTTACAATGGTCTTGAAAACATTTTAGTATTAATATTTAAACACTATAATAAATCATTGCCGAATGGAATCAAATGGCATATGGAATTATTGGAACAAGCCTTTACTTTTAAAGAGGTCAATAAATCAATATTTAGAATTGAATTACAAGAACCGTTAGATAAATATTTAAAGTTTAGGCATTTTATTAGACATAGTTATGGATTTCAGCTTGAATGGGAGCGAATGGAAGACTTAATAATTGAAAGCGCCCAGTCAGTTTTGCGGCCGCCGGTGTAATCCGTGCAGACTTTTGCCGCAGGGGCTTTATCGTCTGCCGTCTTTTTTATCTTCACCGTATTAGCATAGCCTGCCCCAATGGCGCTTGATGTCGTCGCGCCGATGCTGGTAGTTACCGGCGAAGCGTGCCGTGTTGCCAACTGTTGTGTTGCCAACTTGGTCAATTAGCGTTACTATTAAACATGGAACTTGAATACACCTATTGGCAAGAGGGTACATTCTTTGTAGGTTTTCTAAAAGGTTACCCCGATGATTCCACGCAGGGTCTTACCTTGGCCGAATTAGAAGAAGCACTTCTTGAAGTCTATGAAATACGACAGGAAGAAAAAAAGCATCTTGCCGCTATCCGTAAAACCGGCAAACTGAAAGTACCTGCGTGAAAAAAGAAAAGTTGCTTGAAAAAATCCATGAAAATGGCGCTATTTTTATCCGGTATGGAAAGAAGCATGACATATATGAGAATCCCCGTACCCATGAGTATCTTCAAGTCCCTAGGCATTCTGATATAAACGAATATACAGCAAAGGAAATCATCAAGAAATCAGTAAAATGACCCCCTGAGGGCCTTTTTTTCATTTTTTTGCAAAAAAAAACACAAAAACGCTTGACATCATCCCTAAGAGTGGGTACATTTATAATGTCTTGGCTGGAGTGGCAACACTCCCCCTCGATGCCATCCGGACGCCCACAAGTGTCCGGTTTTTTATTTCTCCCATTTCAGACTATCCACATTCAAGTAGATGAGGTTTTCCCGGTCCTTAAGCTTGATTATTATTTTTCCACCCTTGAACCTGTTGTATTTGCCATATTGAGGCCCCTGCCTAGCCCCAGCAATCTGATTTATGACCTTACGTCTTTCAAGGTTTGACGTGACATTGATAAATACGTTTCTGCTCTGCTCACGAGATTCCAGAAACCTTTTTTGCACAGAATTTAGGCCGCCTATTACTGTTTTGAGTTCCATGTAATCGCCGTTCACTATGGCATCGACCTTTTTAGTCTGGTTTCTGCTGTTCTCCGGCAGAATATAAACGGTGCTACCCTTTGATTTTAGTATTCGTGCCGATACCAATTCCTTTTCCAATATTTTTTTGTCCCGCCCCTGATGCTCCGACACAAATATGCCCGGTTCCGGGTTACTCCATTTTTCGCCGGGATATTCTTTTGAAGCAAAATCCTTCGCCTTTTTTGCATTCACCTCACGCCTGATCCGTTCATTTTCCGCTTGCTGTTCTTGTACGCCCTTTTTCGTTGACTTTGCTTTCGGCAGATTCATTACAACAAGCCCCTCATTTCCAGATTTGGGTATATTATCCACGGATTCTTCCAAGAGGTCAATTTTTCGCTTATGACGGTCCCGAAGACAGAGAGCCGCTATTAGAAGCCCCCAGTCTGTCCACAAGTAAGGCCGGACACCGGTTTCTTCGGTTTCCGTGGTCCGCTTGTATAGAGCGTTTTTCGGCGGTATATTTGAGGTACCATGACGATTGAACAAACTGTTGAGATTCCGGTCAGCCACAGGCTGACCATTGACGTACCTCCTGGAGTTCCGGCAGGACGGGTTGTCCTTGCCTTTACACCCGAGGGAGAGGCGCGCACGGGCGGATCGCGGGATACTTCCGAATATCTCCGACGTAAGGCGATGGAGTGGAAGGATGCGGAGTTATTCAAGTTCCACGCCGAGGAACTCAACCGGGAAGCGGAGGATGTGTTGAAGTACCAGGGCGATATTTTTGACCTCATTCCCCCGTATGAAGCATGAAACGGGGAGAACTGTACCGGGTCTATCGGGGCTCTGCCATGATCCGAAGACTATGAGAGAGAGAGAGTGCAATTTTCGTGCCAAGTTATGGGCTTTCTCATAAATTTAATGCTAATTTATGAGAAAAGATATGTCAAGTGTTTTTACTTGCTTGAAGGGCAAATTCGTGTTATTTTGTTAGAAAATGTGTTTGCACGAGGAATAAGTGCAAATCTCGAGAGGAAGCCAAGACTTTTTCTCTCCGTTAGGGAAATTTGCTCCTTTTTATTCGCCGGGGGGATTAGACCTCGGCAGTTTCGGCAAAATCCACCTTTGGTTCCAGCGCTTTAAGGGCCAGGTATATAAGGCCGTCAAGAAAGTCCGGCAGTATATCGGGCACAAACACAATATCCGGAATAAATTCCCGGGGCATAACTTCCAGGAGCCGCTTGTGGAGCGTATCCCCGGTATCCGGGGTAAGTGCGCTTCCATAGATCACCAGGCAGTGGGGGTTTATATAAACCACCAGGGGCAGGGCCATATCGGCAATAAGTTTAGGCATATCAACTTTGCTATAATCCAGATCGTTGGAACCAAAATGTTTCCATTGCACATCCGTATCCAGATAAATTGCTTCCCCCGAAGCATTGTCCCGGCCCCGGTAAATAGTTCCGTTCATACAGATTGCCCCGGCCGGATGGTGGGTTTGGGGCAGGTACAGGGCCGCCACACATTCATCCTCGCCAAAGTTCCGGGTTTCGTAATAACCAAGCACCGCAGCTTTTATGTCGTTTTCCAGAATACTGGGCAGCCGGTACTTCTCCATAAAGTGATCCCGGAAATGTACTTCCAAATTGGGAAAATTGATAGAAAGGAGCCGCCCCGAACCACGGACTTCAAAACCCGCCATGCCAAATGCCAAAAGACCAATGTCCGGATATTTTGCCCGGTAGCTTTCTACAAGGTTGTCAAAAAAATCCAGGTTGTCGGGACTGGCGGCAATTTCTTCCTTTTCAAGATACTCGCCATACAGATCATTTACCGATGCTACAACACGGTTTTTTTCCAGCATACAGATTGCCAGTACCAGTTTGTGTTCGCCGTTAAACCGGAAAAATTGTTCTTCTTCGCCAGGAATGGTTTCTTCGATAAATTCGCCGGAAAAACACAACTCCGGTACCAGCGCCGTTACTGCCCGTTCTTCCAGCCCGCTTACCCGGGACAGTTCTTCAATAGAAGCAGTCCGCAGCTGCCGTAAAACACTCCGGAGGGTGTTTGCACAAAGTTCCTTCATTAGTTGATTGTCAAAAATCTTCGTTTCTCCGTTTGTCATGGCGTACTCCTTCTAGAATAATCCTTTTAGTCTGCTTAAAAATAAAAGATTGTCCGCCCCGGCATAGGCTTTTAAATGTTCGTAATCTTCTGCTGTTTCCGTAGCCGAACCGGAAAGGGTAATGGTAGTTTTTGTCCGCAGATACCAAAGGTAGTGCATATCCATAATCTCCAGTCCGGGAATTTTTCTTAAAAGCTGTTCCAGCATGGAGGCAAGCATACTATGATTATCATCGCCAGTTTTTGTATAAAATGTCCCGTCTTTGGCGATAAACAAAACAGCGCGGATAAAACCGCTGCCAAAGGTATCGTCGTCGCGGAAGCCGTCAAGAATAAGCGTATACTTGCCCATGGAAAGATCGTAACCGCCAAGGCGGAGCTGACGGCGCAGTTCCGTCAGCGCCGTCTGTAGTTCCGCAAGGACTGCGGGATTCGCCGGAGCGCTTTGAAGCCTGGCCCTGAGTAGCGCCAGCTGATTTTCAAAGCGCTTCCGCACTGCGGTACGGCTTACCAAGAGCGCCGTCTCATTAAGGAGTCCCCAAACCTCGTTGATTTTTTTGGACAAATTCATCTATTGTTATATACTAATAGGGAGTAACAATGAAAACAACCTTAACTATCCAGGGCATGAGCTGTGAACACTGCGTCGCCCATGTAACAAAGGCCCTTACCGGTTTAAACGGAGTTAATTCCGCCAAGGTAAGCCTTAAAGACAACAACGCCGAGGTAGACCACGGGGACAACGTTACCCTGGAACAACTTAAAGATGCAGTAAGCGAAGCTGGTTACGAGGCGCTTTAGCGGCGATCATGACAGAAACTCCAGGGACCCGGCCCGCTTTTCACCGGCTTGGCCTTTTAACCGGCAGCAAAGCCCTGGCGGTTCTGGAACAAACACGGGTACTCATCTTTGGCCTGGGCGGGGTTGGCAGCTGGACGGCGGAAGCGCTGGTCCGTTCCGGTATTGGGTACATCACCATTGTAGACAACGACACCGTCTGCGTTACCAACATTAACCGCCAAATCCAGGCCGTCCCTGCTACGGTGGGTCTCCCCAAAGCCGCCGCCCTTATGCAGCGGCTCCTTTTAATCAACCCCGGCTGTCAAGTGACTGCTTTTAACCAGGTCTTTTCCCGTGAAACTGCGGAGATCTTTGAAATTGAAAAAGCCCACTATGTAATCGACGCCATCGACAGCCTTACCCACAAACTGGATCTGATAGAAACCGTCGTACATCCGGTATTATTTTCATCTATGGGTATGGCCGCTAAACTGGATCCCACCCGGCTTAAAACGGCGGACATTTGGGATACCGTTGGCTGCCCCCTGGCCCGGCTTGTCCGCCAGGGTTTACGGAAACGGGGTTTTACCGGACACTTTACCGCCGTGTACAGCGACGAACAGGCAATCCGGGCCGTTAATGCGGAAACCTTCTGCGGCGGAGCTAAATGCCTCTGCACCAATAAAGATACCGAGTGGTGTTCCTCCAAAAAGGTGATCAACGGTTCCGCTGTTCCCGTTACCGCCGCCGCGGGAATGATCCTTGCCAGCCTTGTGCTGCAGGATGTTCTCTACAAACAGGATTCCTCTTTAGAGGATAGCCGGGATGCCTTCCGGACCAGTAAAAGGCCCTCCGGTGAGTGACCGTTTTTTACGCCGGGGCAGTGCGGGGGAAATTGTCCGCAAACTGTGCGCCAGGGCCGTACTAGACCGGGAACTTATAAGCCCAGGCGACAAAATCCTTATCGCCGCTTCCGGCGGTAAGGATTCTACCGTTATGGCCTGGGCCCTGTCCAAGCTCAAACGGAGTCTAAAGATTCGGTATGAACTGGAGGCCCTCCACATTTCTACGGACTTTTGCGCCTGTTGTAAAAAACCGGTACTGGCCCAAAAACTGGAAAACTGGGACATTCCCTTTGCCGATCTTTTTGTGCCGGTCATGGGACGGCTTAAAGAAGGGAAAAAAATGAACTGTTACTGGTGTTCTACCCAGCGGCGTACGGAACTGCTCAAGTATGCGGTAGAAAAGGGTTTTAACAAAATCGCCCTGGGTCACCACCTGGATGATATTATTGAAACATTTTTTATGAACCTTACCGCCAAAGGGGAACTTGGCGCCATGCCAATTAAACTGCGGTACCGCAAATACCCGGTTACCCTTATCCGGCCCCTGGCGTATCTGGAAGAACGGCAAATAATTGCCTGCGCTGCGGAAGAATTAATTCTTAAAGCGGCCTGTACCTGCCCCTATGGGGTTAATTCCAAACGGCGGGATATGCGGGAAAAAATTGCCTGTTTTACCGGCGGTTCCGGCGCGGTAAAACGGCGCATTCTGGCGGCCCTAACCAGAGGCCGGGATTTGCTGACGGAGTAGTTAACGGGTTTTTTCTGCG
>BNVB01000082.1 GCA_025997795.1 Spirochaetia bacterium
GTTGTCGCAAAATTTGCGACAACTGAAAACCCAGCCAACTCCTCTTGCAAGGCATTGTTTATATGCTTCCCAATCGTTTTAATATCTCTGCCAAAGAGAAGTGCTATTTGCTGACGATTAAGCCATACGGTCTCATTCTCCAGCCGGACTTCCAGTTTAATTGCGCTATCCGGCTGGTAGAGGATTATTTCATTGACGGTATTGGTATTCGGTGGTGAACCTCGCGTTCTACGCCCGGCGGAGGGTTCTGTTTTCATACCTTTTCCTTCAAGAGCATTTTCCAGTTCCAGCTCGGTAAATTTCGACATATCTTTTTTTATTCCCTCAAGTTCCTTTTAGTTTTCATCTGTTTTACTCAATTTTATATTTTCGTTTAATTCGTTTTTCAATATCTTCTGCCGAAGGCAGCGTATTGGCTAATTCTTGCGGTACAAAATCTGATAATTTATACTCGCTTACACCGATTGGCTTATTGATATCTTTTAACGCATATTCGGCGGTTAGTTTGTCCCGTTCCTTGCAGAGTAATATGCCTATTGAAGGGTTGTCTGTTTCGTGTTTGAGGATGTCATCCACAGCCGAGAGATAGAAGTTAAGTTTTCCTGCATACTCAGGCTTAAACTTTCCGGCTTTCAATTCTATAACAACATAACATCGCAGTTTTGTATTGTAAAACAGAAGGTCAATATAATAATTCTCATCAGCTACAGCAAGATGATACTGGCTGCCAATAAACGCAAAGCCGGTGCCCAGCTCAAGCAATGTTTTGGCGATATTTGCTATAAGTTCATTTTCGATTTCCCGCTCAATAATGTCGTCACGTTTTTCAATAAAATCAAAAACATACGGGCTTTTCAGCGTTTCCTGCGCTAATTCCCCTTGCAGCGACGGTAATAATTGCTCATAGTTAGCCGCTTTTATTGCAATGGCTTGTCTTTCATAGTTTTTAAGCTCAATTCTGTTTTCAAGGATAGACAGAGATAATCCTTCCTGAATTATCCTGTCGGCGTACCACAAATATTCAGGAAGCGATTTCGTTTTATCGAACAACATCGTATTATGCGACCAGCTGAATTGTGCAGACACTGTCTGCACAATTTCTAAATCACTGATAAATTCGCTGAATTTTCGCATATACTTTAAATTCCGAATGGAATATCCTTTTGCCTGCGGAAATTCAGACTTTATATCGCGAGCAAGATTCTCGATAAATTTATTCCCATAGCTGCTGTTTTCAATGATTATCTTTCCGATATTCCAATAAAGAATTATCTGCTCACGATTAAGCCCCAATACAGCCTTATGCTGGGCCTCCTTTATCTGCGCCTTGATATTCTCCACTATTTGAAAATAGTTATCATCGTTAATCAGCATTTCAGGATACCTCCTTTTTCGCTTCTTCAAGTGAACCTTTTATTAGAATGGGGCAAATGTCCCTGATTTGAGCTTTCAGTTTTTCATTAATATCTTTGCGGGTAGAATAAGCATTAAATATATCGGCAATATCTTGCTGGATTTTGATATCGGGAATTGGTATTTCTACTTCGCACATATCTTCAAACGAAAAAATTTCTCTGGCAGAACCCCATGAATGAAACCGGGTATAGCGATTAAATTCATCTCTACAAAAGAACAAAAACAAATATTGAGGTATTATCTGTTTTACTTTGAATACTGATGAAATTGAAGATACTAAATAAGTATCTTTAGAACTATTGAAGGCAAGTGATATTTTATTGCCCCGACGAGAAGTATCTGGAACATAGGCAAAACAGTCAGGGTATACGACTTTATATCTATCTAACCCCACTCCATCCATATCTGCTTTTGTTTCAATAAATTGTCTTGCAGTGGTAATACCTTTAACCGATTCGACTGTAGCCTTATGTTCTGAATTACGTATATCTGATTCTTCAATAAATTCGCCTATAGCTGTACCAGGTAATTCATGGCGTAATTTTTCTATATAGGCGTCGCAAGTTAATTTAAGGTCATTAAAGCTACGTTCATAGACTTTTTGATTTTGAATCATGGCCTTATAAATATCCACATATTTTTGCTGTGTCTTAATATCGGGCAAATCTATTTCAATATCACAAAACCGATCCCAATCAAGATTAGATCTTACACTGCTATCACTTATAAACCAGCCATATCTATCCATTTCTTTTGATAAAAATAGCATAAAGAAATATTCTTCAAGAATAATATTCTTACGTTCGATTTCAAATGTTAAATAAGCAGGTGATACTATGACTGGAATATTTTCCTTATACAAACCAATCCTTATGCATTGGTCTCTTCCTGTTTGCATGCCACTAAACACAAATCTGTGGTTAGTAATAACCTTATATTTTTTAGCATCAATTTCCTCTGTATTTGCAACAGTGGGCATAAATTCTTTATTGATATTTATCCCAAAAAAATCAAGATTCTGATTTTCAGAATTTCTTTCATCAATGAGTTTTATAACATCACCGATTTTTGTTTTATTTAATGCCATATCCAATTCCCTTAAAGGCGGATTCAAGCATTTCTTGAGAATTCTTTTCTTCTTTTAATAGCTCTTTCATCTCTTTTTGAATTCTTGCCATTTCTTTCTTGTAATCAATATCCAAATCATGGTCGATAAACTTAATATATTTGCTCGGCACAAGGGAATAATCATTCTTCCGTATGTCCGTTATCTTTGCAGATTTACAAAGTTCCGAGATATTTTTATAGCCCTTTTCGGTACTTTGCCAATCGGTATATATTTTCCTGATGGCGGCTATTTGTGAATCGTCAAAGGTAACATAACTTTTTTCGTAGACATTTTTATTCCAGGTTCGCAGGTCGATAAAAAGCATCTCATTTTGCCTGTTTCGCAGTTTCCTTTTGTTTAAGGTTCGCTCTTTCTTATTATTGTTCAATATCCAGAGAGTAACGGATATATCGGTACTATAGAACATTTCGCGGGGCAGAATAATTATTGCTTCTATCTTATCATTTTCGATGAGTTGCTTCCTGATATTGTATTCTTCCGCTCCGGCTCCCAATGCGCCGTTGGCAAGCAGGAAACCCGCTATACCGTTACTTACATCAAGTTTGGATAGCATGTGGAGTATCCAGGCATAATTAGCATTGCTTACCGGGGGAGTACCGTAGCCTGACCAGCGGGGATCACTGGTTAATTCATTTTCACCACGCCAATTTTTAAGATTGAAGGGAGGATTAGCCATGATAAAATCTACCTTCAAATCCTTTTGCCGGTCATCGGTAAAGGAGGAAGCGTTTTTATCTCCAAGATTATTTGATATACCCCGTATGGCCAGATTCATTTTAGCGAGCCGGTAGGTATCGGGATCGGATTCCTGCCCAAAGATTGATATATTACTTTTATTGCCATTATGGCTTTCTACAAATTTGAGGGATTGCACAAACATGCCGCCGGAACCGCAGCAGGGGTCATAAATTCTGCCCTTATAGGGTTCTATCAATTCGGCTATCAGATTGACAATGGCCTTGGGGGTATAAAATTCTCCCTTCTCTTTTGCTTCGTCCATGGCGAATTGCTGTAAAAAATATTCGTAGACCCGCCCGATTAGATCTTTTTCGTGGAACCGTTCTTCCGAGATTTTATTTATTTCGTCGATAAGGGATTTTATGTCCTTGCCGCTTACTCCAAGGCTAGAGAAAAACCGCTGAGGCAAGGCGCCTTTTAGGGATTCATTTTTATCTTCAATGTCCGCCATTGCCTGATCCAACATAACGGCTATTTTGTCGGAACTTGCATTCTTTACGATGTAGGACCAACGGGAAGTTTCGTTTAGATAAAAGACATTGGACGCCAGATAAAATGAGGGCTTTTCAAGAAAAATGGGGATATCTCCTTCTTCGGCAATTATTTCCTGTCGGCGTTTTTCAAATTTATCACCGGCAAATTTCAGGAAGATAAGGGCCAATACGGCATCCCGGTTGGTCGGTTTATTGCATTTATTGCGTAATACCACCCGGCAATTCCAGAGGACACTTTCGAGGGAGAGTTCTTTGGCTGGTTTGGGGGTGCGTTTAGCCACTTTATTCAGCTCCTGTTTCCATCTGGCCTTAGAAATAGCTTAACATGACAAAAGAACACGGGCAAGGGCAAAAATCCAACACGGCGTAGGGCTCAAAAATGAGGCTCCCCGCCCTGAAGGACGGGGTATCTGGATGGTTAAGCCTTTTTTGACAGGAGCCTCGGTCGATAGGAAGTTGGTTGTACTGGGTGGTCTCATACCCCGCCATTTGTTCCCTAAAGAGGAATTTCGCCCTGAAGGGCGGGGTATTCGACCCCCCGGCGAATAAAAAGGCCTACAGCAAAAGCTGCAGGCCCCGCCCCAGACCCGCAGGCGAAACATTGAGCCTGCTTATTCAAAAATCTTTCACGGCGTAGGGCCCAAAAAATAAAAAAGGCTGGCAGAAAATCTACCAGCCCTGCCCTTGAGGCATATCGGACATATAGTGATTTGGGAGGGGAACTATAGGCCCGACACTTTATGTATCGGCAGCTGATTGTTTTCCTTTAATTTTTGCGTTTTTCCGGGTCATTAATTTCTAAAAAGCAGCTTTGTGGGATCCTGGGCGGTTCCGTTTTTTCGCAGTTCAAAGTGAAGGTGGGGTCCCGTGGACTGGCCGGTGGAACCCACTTTGCCGATAATGCTGTCCCGGGTAACGGCGCTGTGGAGGCTTGTGGAAAAGGCGGAAAGATGTCCGTAAAGGCTTACCCAGCCGTCATCATGGGCAATGATGATATAGTTGCCATAAACTGAATCCGTTCCAAGTTCCGCCACTTTTCCTTCCCTGGCGGAATAGACTTCCGTACCCTGGGGGGCAGCCAGATCCAGACCCCGGTGGTTCTGGATCCTTCCGGTAAAGGGGTTGGGCCGCATTCCAAAGGGGCTGGAAATCCGGTATGTCCGCAGGGGAAAGCGGAAGCCCGAATTAAGAAAGTAACTCCGCTCGGTGGGGTTAAAATCCGCTCCGGGAAAAAAAAGAAAACGCTCCGTCTCCTCTCCCCGGCGGACAGTGATAATCGTACCCCCTTCCATATCCCTGGAAGACGAAATAAGCCGTTCCAGGTCATTGGCGGGTGTTTCGGGGATAAAAAGCCCGGGTACATTGGGAAGTAATACCGGCCCTTTGAATGGATCGGGGTGATTAACCCGGTTAAGGGTGGCAAGGGTTGTATAGGGAATATTACACCTGGCGGAAAGGCGGAAAATATCATCGTCCTTGCCGGGAGTGTAAGCATAAAGCCGGAGTAATCCGGCCAGATCCGCCCTGGTTTGATCCCGGTCGTTACCAAAAAGCCGCCGCCGGGCCAGATCCACATCTGCCAGATACTGTTTAAAGGCCGGATCCCGCACATCCAGCCGTTCTATAACAGGAAAAACCGCTTCTTGGACCTCCGGCTCTGCACCAAAAAGCAAACCGGAGAGAAAGAGAAAACCTAATAGTATGCCTGGCAATCTTTTACAAAGGAAGCCAGGCAGTGGGTTTTTAATCTCAGCCTGCGGAGATGGCTTCCGCAGGACAAACCGCCGCGCATGCGCCGCAATCCTGGCATTTTGCCGGATCAATCCAGCGGGCATTATCCTTTTCGGAGATCGCCTCTACCGGACATTCGCTGTCACAGGAACCGCAGTTTACGCAAGCATCGCTGACTTTATAGGCCATGTTTTACCTCTTTGCAGTGTATTTTCATTCATTTTAACCCATGGGCTTACGCATTTTCAAGAGGACAGGGTTAAATCCCCTTCGTTTAGCGGCAATTGGGCTTGAACCAATGACCGAACGGATATGAGCCGTTTGCTCTGCCAACTGAGCTATGCCGCCAAGCCACCTTTAGGTGGTAATAAATCATTTCCAAAAAAGCCGCTCTTGTCAACAGACCCCGGCGGGCTTGGCGGATTTAAATCAGCTTGTGTTCCCGGGCGGCTTCTGCCAGGGCGCCGTTCCAGTAGTGGGAGGAAAGGAAGAGCCGTTTGGTTTCATTGTTGTCAATGCGGCTGGCCCGTTTCTGGAGCCGCTTAAAGGCTATGCTGACGGCGGTATTCATGTCTACTTCCGGGGCGCCGGTACGTTTAAGGATCCGGTAGTAGGAATAACAATAAAAGGCATCGTTGGGATCCGTCTGGGGCAGTTCGTCCCGCATGATCCGCTGCATTTCCCGGATTGCCTCGTCTTTTTCAAGGGCTTCACCGCCGTTCATGTAACAGACCGCCAGGGCCCGGTAGGTCTGGACTATCCGGTCCTGTAAATCTTGCAGGGGAAAAAGAAAAAGCTCGCATTGACAGAAACCGCTGCGCCAGTCCGGTTTTTCGATAAAAATAAATGGTTCCAAAGTGGTTTTTTCCTGTTTATTGGCCAGTTCCAGGGCTTTGCGATATTCTCCGGTGATAAAGGCCGCTTCTATTTCAAAGAGCCGGGCATCTTCGCCGCCAAGATGTTTGGCGTTATTACGGAGGTAGATGTTTGCCCGGTAGATCCAGGCGGCCAGGGTTTGATTAAAATCCTCCGCGGCCGGGCTCAGATGGCTGGCCTTAAGATCCTCAAAAATATCCAGGGCTTCCTGGTAAGCGCCGGTTTCAAAACAAAACCGGCCTTCCATAAAACGGCAGCGGTCTGCCCAGCCGGGAAGTACCGCCGTCAGGGCAGCTTCCCGGCCCTGAACAACAAGCCGCCGGGCCTTGGAAATATTGCCAAAAATAAAATGGGCCGATGCGGCATAATAGGCGGAAATTCCCAGTTCGCCGTAATCGCCGGATTTTTCAGCGTTTTCCACGGCAAAGGCAAAATAGTCAATGGCATCGGAAAGATGGTGGGAGGCAAATTCCGTAAGAGAAAAAAGCCGGTAAATCCGGGCCAGTCCGCGGCCGCCGTTTTCGTTCTGGGTAAGCAGCATAGCATCTTTAATAGAGAGAGAAGCTGCTGCATTTTCCCCCACCCCCAGTTGATACGAAGCGGTATTGGTAAATATCCGGGTACGAAAGGCGGGATGAACTGATGACGGAGAAGTTAACCCTTCCTTAAAAACGTCTTCTATTTCTGCCTGGTTCCCGTGAATCAGTACTTTCTGGCTCCTCGTAATGGCCAAGAGGGCCGTTTCCCGCTCCTTTCCCACTACCAGGCCAAAACTGCCGTCCTCTATGGCCGTTTCAATTCCTCGGAAGGTACCATTGGTAATGTCGGCACAGACCGAGTCGAGGATCAGGTTTTCGTTATCCGTTTTTCCCAGGCTTGCAAGGGCCTTAAGAAGACCAAAACAGGGCTTAAGGCGGAAATCTTCCACCCAGGCCAGGAGCCGGCTGTGTACCACAGTCCGGGCCGCTGCCGTTCCTTCTTCAAGCGCTTTTTCCGCCCGGGTAATAAAGTCGGCGTTACCGTTTATCTGGAGCCGGGAAAGAATAAGCAGGGCCTTTTCTACCATTACAGGATTCTTCCCTTCTTCTTTAAACAACTGGGGCAGGAGGAACGCAGGAAAATACCGCTTAAAGAGGGCACAGCCATAACCCATTTCCCAAAGGTCCCGGGGAAGAACCGGTAAAGACGGAGATGCTGTTTTTTCCGGGGTAAATTTAACAATCCGGGGAAAAATTTCTTCCCAGGGTTTTAGCGCTTCCAGGGTGATACAGGTACTATACAGGTGGAACCGTTCCCGGGCAGGAAGGGAACAATGAATACCCGTGATGATAAGCCGGGCCATGGGGTCCGCATCCTGAATATTTTCCAGCACCAGAAGGGGTTTTACCCCCGCGTTTTCCGCTCTGGAACGGCAGGCTCCCAGGAGCAGAGAAAAAAACCGTTCGCCCTGTTTTATGGTAAATTCCGACAGTTCATCCCGGAGCCGTTCCTGAAAAAGGGTAACCCCCAGTTGTTCGATTTCCGGAAATTCCGGACAGCCCCTTAGGGCTTCCCGCAATTCCGGCGTCAGGGCATCCACCAAACAGCTGGCCATATTGGCGCCTGGAGAAAAACGGATTACAAAAGGAGGAAAACCCTTTAGTTCTTCCCGGCAGTAACGGTAGATTCCTTCCCGTTTGCCGATATTTTCTTCCCCCACAATCACCGTATTCCGGCGGTTTCCCTGTTTAAGGTACTGGCGTATCTTTTCGGAATTACCGTGTCCTTCGCCGGATTCCAGCTTTAGCGGAAACCGAGATTCCAGCTTTAGCGGAAACTCGGAATCCGCCAGTTCCCGGATAGCCCGGATCTGGGCATAACCGTTTACCTGCCCCCCCTCCAGGGCTTCGTCAAAATCAATAAACGAATCCAGAAACGGCCTTAGTCCTTCGGCGCACCATATCCCCGTCCCCCACAGGTCCGAAGGCAGGGCCCGGACCAGAACCGCTATGTCCTCTTCGGCTATATCCTGCCCCATAATGCAGACATGGCCGTAGAGTTCCGACGAATTCTTTTCCAGGGCATTCTTAACGGCTTCCAGCACACAGAGTATGTCCAGCCAAAAACCGATGGTTTCACTGTCAAAGACAGAGCTAATCAGTTTATGTTCAACCCTGACCTTACCGCCATAACCTTCAATAGCTTCTATGATGGTTTTTTCCAGATCCCGGAGCAGTTTTTGCCTGGTCCGCCGGAGTTGAGACTGAAACCGCAGGGAAAAGATCATCTGTACTGTCATTCGGGTGCATTATACACTATTTCTTTTTTTTGCGGTATACTTTACTTACCTAAAGAACACTTTTATGGAAAAAGGAGCATCCACTATGAATCCCCTGGATTTTAAGGGCCGGTCTCTCTTAAGCTGGCTGGATTATTCGCCGGAAGAAATCCGCTTTCTGCTTGACCTGTCAAAACAGGTCAAAACGGAAAGTAAAAGCGGTAAACAGCGTTTTACCGGAAAAACCC
>BNVB01000083.1 GCA_025997795.1 Spirochaetia bacterium
CCGAAGGATGGGTACTAAGGAATTCAGGGGTTCCGCCGCCGCCCAGGGAAGCCATCCGTTCCCAGAAGGGTACCGATTGGTCGGGGTTGTAAGCCGCCACCGACATAAGGATAAGCCCGATATGATCCGCCTCGCTTTCGTGGGCCCGGGAAAATGGCAGGGTACCGAATATGGTAGAACCGGCGCCGTATATGGTCATGGCAAGGGCCTGGCTGTTTTCGCTCTTATTGGCAGCAAAGATACTTATACCCGCGGCCCCCAATTCCTGGAGTATACCGGCACTGGCCCGCTGCTGGCCATGGTTAAGCAGGGCGTGGGCAACTTCGTGGCCCAGCACCACCGCCAGGCCCGTCTCGTCCCTGGTAACGGGGAGGATTCCCGAATAAACCACAATTTTTCCGCCGGGCATACACCACGCGTTAACTTCGTCAGATTTAACCAGCTGGTACTCCCACTGGTAACCGGCAAGGTAATCCCGGCGCCCTATCGATTCGGCCCATTTTTCCGCCGCCAGGCGGATACGGTTTCCCACCCGCGCTACCATGGCCGCTTCCGGGGTACCCTGGATAACGGTATTTTCGCTTATAAACTGGCGGTACTGGGTAAATGAAGAAGCCATCAGTTCATTTTCGTCCACCAGGGCCAGGGTTTTTTGACCAGTATAGGGATTGGTAACGCAGGCGGTAATAACAAGCGCTGCGGCCAGCATAGTAAGCAGTTTTTTCATGGTTCCTCCAAAATTGTTATAAACAGGATACCCCCGCCGGGGGTTTTTTTTCAACAGGTTTTTTGCTAAGATACCTCTACAGACTGCTAACGACTGTTAAGCAGAAGTTTGCGACACTAGCTCATCCGGATAGAGCAGCTGCCTTCTAAGCAGCAGGTGGGCCGTTCGAGTCGGCCGTGTCGCGTTTTTACACCGAGGGGACGGCCAGGGTTTTGATGTAAGGAAAGAAAAAGATGGACGTGCCAAAAATATATCTTGAAACCACGATGTTCAGCTTTTATTACGAAACCCGGCAAGAACCGCATTATCAGGAATATAAGGCCCAGGTACGGCAAATTTTTGACCAGATACAATCCGGGAAGTATGAGCCCTATACATCCCCGTATGCAACCGATGAAATTGAAGGGGAAAAAGACCCGGTAAAGCGGGAAAAAATGAAAGGGCTTATAAGGGAATACGGTGTTACCATTTTAGAAAGGACAGAAGAAGTAGAACGGCTTGCGGCCCTGTATATCCAGGAAAAGGCCATATCCCCGGAGTGGGCAGCGGATGCGGCGCATATTGCCATTACGGTGATCAGTGGCTTAGATTTTATAGTGAGCCTTAATTTTACCCATATTGCCCGGCCGTGGACTATTGAGATGGTACGGCGGGTAAATGGCAGGGAAGAATATAAGGGCGTGGGCATATACAAACCAGCGGAGGTATTGGAATTATGAAAACCGTAGAGGAATACCTGAACGATCCCCGGATACTGAATGATCCCGACATGGCGGATACTTTGGAGCCGGTAAAAGAAATTCACGCTGCCCGGTTAAAACTCCAGGACGAAACAGCGGCAATGTCCCCGGCAGAAAGAAACGAATACATCAATGACAAGGCCCGGAAGTTTTTAGCCAGTATCGGGGTTACTCCCCGGCTTGCGAATATGTCCGGCCAGGGCAAATTAAAACCCAGGGCGGTATCTGCCGCCGGGGTATAGCCCAGCTCTGTGCAGTTATTAGTCCTATAATGTCCTTCTAAGCAGCAGGTGGGCCGTTCGAGTCGGCCGAGGGGATGCCCAGGATTTTGACGTAAGGAGAAATAAAGATGGACGTGCCAAAAATATATCTTGAAACCACGGTAAACCTGTCTTGTCCAGGGCCTCAAAAAAAGGTATTGTTTCTTTATGAAATGCGACTGCATTCTGGCCGGTGTCGGCGGCCAGGGGGTACTTTCCATCGCCGCCATTATTGCCCGCGCTGCATCGGCGGCGGGATTGGTGGTACGTCAAAGCGAGGTCCACGGTATGGCCCAGCGGGGCGGCGCAGTGTTGGCCCAGCTCCGGCTGGCGGATGCGGGAGAAACCATCGCCAGTGATATGGTACCCCAGGGCGGCGCAGACCTTATCATTTCCATGGAAATTCTGGAAAGCCTCCGTTACCTCTCCCGGCTTTCGCCGCTAGGGAACCTGGTAACGGCGGCAGAACCCTTTATCAATATTCCCGCTTATCCTGAAACAGCGGAACTGGAACAGGCTGTACAAAGCCTCCCCTCTTCCTCCTTGGTCCGGGCCGTAACACTGGCAAAAGAAGCGGGCCACCCCAAAGCGGTAAATATGGTGATGGTAGGAGCGGCCAGCCCCTTCCTCCCTATTCCGGCGGATGTACTGGAACATACTATCGAAGAAGTGTTCTCTGCCAAGAGCCCGGAACTGGCGGAAATCAACAAAAAAGCTTTTCGCCTGGGCCGGGCCCAAACGGTGTAAAAACGCGACACGGCCGACTAATAACTGCACAGAGCTGGGCACTATACCCCGGCGGCAGATACCGCCCTGGGTTTTAATTTGCCCTGGCCGGCAAAGTTGACATACTGCGGAACAGGGAGGCCCTGGCCGACAAAGAGAGCTGTTGCGTTCCGCTGGTGGTACGAGGCTTTCTCCTCAAGCGTCATGCCTGCGGTTTCGTCCTGGATCATCAGGCGGATCGCGTGCAGCTCCCTGACAGGCTCCAATGCCCCGGACATGGCGGGGTCATTCAGAATCCGGGGATCAGTCAAGTATTCCTGTGCCGTTTTCACTTTCCAATACCTCCAAGGGTTTATACCCCGGCGGCAGATACCGCCCTGGGTTTTAATTTACCCTGGCCGGCAAAGTTGACATACAGCGGAAGGGGCAGCCCCAAGCTATCAAACATCGCGTCAGTCCGTTTCCGGTGTAAAGCTTCTTTCTCCTCAAAGGACATCCCCGCCGTTTCGTCCTGCTGCTTGAGCCGGATGGCGTGGATTGTTCGTATTTCCTCCGGGCCGCGCATAAGCCCCAGGTCTCCGGTTATCCGGGGATCGTTGAGATAGTCCTGTATCGTCTTCATAATTCCAATACCTCCGAGGGTTTGTAAATTCCAATGGGCTTATAGCCTTCCCGGAAATTCACCGCACCCGCTCAACCGTCCAAGGCCGAACGATATGCGTAAAATTCAGGCTCACAATAAAGTCTAAGCCATTGGCCGCAGTCACGGCAATATGGGTCGCATCCGTTTCCCACGCTGGGGAAACCACATCCTCCCGAAGATACAGCTCCACAAGGTGTTGCGCTTCATCGCTGGGAAACAAAACCTTGATGCCGTATCCAGGAATGAGAGCAAGCATTTTTTGCCGTTTCACCTCATCGGGCTCATCCGTCAATTCGTCCGTTGCAAGAGAGGACGTGAAAGCCTCACAAGGATCCTGGCTCCCTTTAGGATTTTTTCCTTTTCCGGGCAGCTTCCAGACATTCGCGCTTAAACACCACCACCGAAAGGCCCCGGTATTCCGCTTCCTTTTCCAGTTTAAGGGCATTTTCTTCAAGAAGCTGTTTTTTCGCTTCCAGTTCCAGATAGTGGGCCGGGTCCAGGCCTGTTCCCAGAATAAGGCTTTTTAGTTTTGCCGAGGGAAGGGCCGTTTGCTGGCAGCCGGTCATGGCGACTATGGAATTGTCCAGAATAATAAGGGTCATGGGAGTGTTGGCTTCCACCACATCAATAAGGGCGGTGATCCCCGAATGGATAAAGGTTGAATCCCCTATGACCGCAAAGGCATAGGGGATTCCCGCATCGGCGGCTCCCCGGGCCATGCCTACACTGGCCCCCATACAAACGATGGATTCAATGGCCGAGTAGGGCGGGGCGGCTCCCAGCGAATAACAGCCGATGTCGGAATTAACACTCACGGCAGGATGGGCCGCCCGCGTTTCTCCGTTGGGAGTTATCCGGCGGTCCAGGGCTGCCACCGTCCGGTTGATTGTTTCATAGCTGTCCCCGTGGGGGCAGCCCTGGCAAAGCTGGGGCGGCCGCCCGGTTTTGCCTTCGGCAAAAATTTGTGCGG
Organism: Spirochaetia bacterium; assembly: GCA_025997795.1. GTDB lineage: Bacteria > Spirochaetota > Spirochaetia > Treponematales > Breznakiellaceae > BNVB01. The sequence continues at coordinate 4,067 of BNVB01000083.1, forward strand.
GACTTCCGGCGGGCAGTGTGTCCAGTACCGACTTACGGGGCGGCAGTCCCAGGGCCGCTCTGACATTATCCGGGTCCAGTTCGCCGGACCGCGGGATACAAATGCCTTTGGCGTTTGTATCCTTGGACTTTCCGAAGGAAAGTTCGGGCATGATGCCGAGGCGCCCGCGGATGTTTACGTTTTGGGGCAGGATGCCCCGGAGTTTTTCTTCGATAAGCGGCTGGCCTTCTTCAATAACAAGGACTTCCGCGGTGTTTTCGCAGAGCCGCCTAATGGAATCTTCCGGCAGGGGATAAACGCCGATGTGGAGCCGGGCCGGGGCCTTGCCCAGGGCGGCGGTAAGATCGCTTAGGTTTTCTTCATAGTAGTTGCCCCCCAGGCCGGAGGTGATTACGGCAAAAGCGGAATTTTTGTCCTGCGGGCCCGGCGGAGTATCCTGCGGCAGTTCCAGTTTATTAGCGGGATGACTGTTTGACCAGCGGCGGAATTCTTTCTGCCGTTCGATAAGGGCGGCATAATTTTTGCGGGCATACGCGGGGAGCAGCATCCACCGGGTTGTATCTTCCGCCTTGGACAGGGGATTTTGCGGCCGCGGCGGAGCGGAGCGAATCGCCGACCGTGCATGGGAAAGGCGGGTTACCAGGCGCAGCAGTACCGGAACAGTGAAGCGTTCGGAAAGATCAAATGCTTCCCGGGTCATGTCGTAGGCTTCCTGCTGGTTTCGCGGTTCCAGACAGGGAACCATGGCAAAAAATCCATAAAACCGGGAATCCTGTTCCCCCTGGGAACTGTGCATTCCCGGATCATCCGCCACGGCGATAACCAGACCTCCCTTGATTCCCAAAAGGGCGGCATTCATAAAGGGGTCAGCCGCCACATTAAGGCCCACATGTTTCATCGTTACCAGAGCCCGTTTTCCCGCAAAGGAGGTACCCAGGGCCGCTTCCAGTGCGGTCTTTTCGTTCACACACCACTTGGCAATAAAGCCAGTACCGGGACCGGCAGCAGTTTTGGGCTCGGCCTTTGCGGCCTCTTCCTGGAGGTACTCCATAATTTCTGTCGAGGGGGTGCCGGGGTAACCGTAGGCCGCGCTAAGCCCCGCATGTATTGCCCCCAGGGCAGCGGCTTCATCACCCAAGAGGGTTAGTATATCACTCACAAATAACTCCTATAAAAGGCGGCGGAATCGCCGCCAGTTGGATCGAACATTAATGCAAAGCGTTAATGACAACTCCTGCAAAAGCCTTGTCCAGCAGCGCTTTTTCCGGCGGCGCGGTAAAGGCCGAAACACCGGTTACCACAATAAAGGGCAGGATGATCGAGATCGACGCTGCCAGGGGGGACCGGCTTGATCCCAGAACAAAGAAAAGGGTGATCATCGTGACAATCCCCGTAAGCAGCCCCGCATAGGCCCCGGCTTTGGTAACCCGTTTTGAGTAAAGCCCCAGAATGTAGGGGGCGGCAAAGGCGCCTGATACGACACCCCAGCTTAGGGACATAAGGTACACGATAAAACTAATCTGGAACCGGGAAATAAAATAAGAGATGATAATAAAAATCCCCGAAAGAAAACGCATCATCGCCACCGAACGATCTTTGCCGGTTTTGGCATCCTGCCGGGACGGGTAGAGGTCTATGGCCACCGAGGAAGAAGAAACCAATACCAGGCTAGAGAGGGTGGACATGGAAGCGGAAAGTACGAGCAAGAGGATCAATGCCAGAAGGTACTGGAACTTACCCGCAAGCTGGCCGGTAAGCAGCGTGGGGATAATCTCGTCATAAAGAATTTGTGTTGTACCGTCGGGTAAGGTCCGTTGGGGAACGGTGGTTGTATCGAAAAACACATGGCTAAAGGCTCCGGTGGCATAGGCGGCAAAACCTATCATCAGGGCAAAGACCGTGGTAACAATAGCCGCCTTGGGGATAACCTTTTCGTTTTTGATGGCATAAAATTTCTGGGTCATCTGGGGCAGTCCCCAGGTACCAAAACTGGTCATAAATACCAGGCTTACCACCGTAAGCAGCGCCGGCTGTTTTTCCGGGGGAATGTGGGCCTGGTACGCCGCCGCAGCTTTGCCGAAGATTTCGATAAGACCGCCGCCGTTACCGGAGATGACCAGGACCATAACCGCTGCACCGGCAAACATGATAATTCCCTGGATAAAGTCCGTAATGGCGATGGCAAAATAACCCCCCAGGATCAGGTACACCCCGGTAAAGGCGATCATAATAAGCAGCGCCGTATCGTAGGGTATACCAAAGACCGCTTCAAAGAGGTGGCCAAGCCCTTTAAAAACGCTGGCCGAATAGGGGAGGAGGAAAAAGAAGATCACCGATGCCGCCAGGGGTTTTAAGTGTTTTGCGCCGTAACGTTCCTGGAGGAATTCGGGCATGGTCATGGTATCAAGGTTCTGGGTCATCCGCCGGGTCCGCCGGGCCAGGATAAACCAGGCCGCTCCCGCGCCGATGATGGCGTTGCCCAGGGCTATCCACAGGGAACTGAGGCCGAACTGCCAGCCCTGGGTTCCCGCAAAACCGATAAAGATAACCGCAGAAAAATAGGACGTTCCGTAGGCCACCGCCGAAACCCAGGGCCCCAGGGTCCTTCCGCCCAGGAAAAAATCGCCCAGGGTTTTTGTCTTTTTCATACCCCAGATGCCGATGCCCGTCATAAGGGCCAGGAAGACCGCCAAAAAAACAATGCCGATTTGTACCATAATGAAAGAACGGTATCAGGATTGATGATTTTATTCCAGTATCATGGTATACTGGAGGCGATGAAGATAGCAATGTTTACCGATGCATATTGGCCCAGGGTTAACGGGGTTACGGTTTCGGTTGATACGTTTTCGCTTGCCCTGGTTAAGGCAGGACACGAGGTAATGATAATCTGTTCCCGGTACCCGGTTGATTCCATGGCACGGGTCCTTGGTTCGGTACCTTCGGTCCGGGTGGACCCCATTAGGGCAAAGATCAAAATCCTGCGGATCCCTTCCCACCGGGTGTTCTTTTCTAAAGAAGACCGGGTGGCAAAATTACATAAACGGTATTGGGTAGAACGAGAGATGGATGCCTTTGGCCCCGACGTGATTCATATCAATACGGAATTCATTATTGCCGATATCGGTTTTGGTTATGCAAAAAAACGGCATGTGCCGGCGGTTTATACCTTTCACACAATTTGGGAAGATTATGCGGTACATTACTTTCCGCTGATTCCTGAATTCCTGCTTAGGTTTACCGCCAGGCGTCTGCAGAAAGTGCTGTTAAAACGATCGGATGTGGTGATCGTTCCAACTATCCAGGTTGAAGAAATGGTAAAAACCTACCATGTAAAAAAAGAAGTCCGCCGGCTTCCTACGGGGATCGATCCGGCCCTTTTCCAGCATGATCCGGAAACGGTAAAACAATTCCGCAGTCTTATGGAAGAAAAATACCCCATACTAAGGGGAAAGCGGATCCTGCTTTTTGCAGGACGGGTTGCCAAAGAAAAAAACTTAAGTTTTATTATCCAGCTTTTTCCCGAACTTTTGGCGGTACATCCGGACCTGGTTTTGGTGATAGCCGGCAGCGGACCCTACCAGGACTACTATATAGAAGAAGCTCAAAACTGTATCACCGGGAAACACTGTGTGTTTACTGGCTATCTTGAACGGGAAGACCTTTCCCTGGCTTACGCAATTTCCCACATTTTTATTATGCCATCTTTAACCGAAACCCAGGGCCTTGTGACTATAGAAGCCATGCTTTCCGGTATTCCCGTGGTTGCCATCGGCGCCATGGGAACGGTCCAGGTTATGGAAGGGGACCGGGGCGGTTTTATGGTAAAAAATGATCCGGAGGAATTCAAGGCACGGGTATTGGATCTTTTAAATGATGAAGAACTTTACCAGCAGAAAGCCGAAGATGCCCGGCAGTATGCCCAGCGCTGGACTATCGGACATATCACCGAACAGTTGATAGAGATATACCGGGAAGCTCCTGGTTATGTCAGGCCGCGGTGAATAACGATTCGGGACCGGATTTTGCCGGGTTGGGGATTGATCCGTTTTTTTGCAGCCGGCTGCTGGAACGGGGAATTTCCCGGCCTACGGAAATTCAGCAGCGGGTTTTCTCCCGGCTTTTGGCGGGAGAAAACCTTTTGTTCCGGGCCCCCACGGGAACGGGAAAAACCTTTGCCTATCTCTTGCCGCTTTTTCACCCTTTGCTTCTTCCAGGGCGGGGGTTCCCAAAAGGGGAAAAAGCCGTTCCCGGTTTTTATCGGAAACCGTGGCGGAACAGGCGGTATTTTGCCGTGCCGCCGGGAGGAAACGAAGCAGCGCTTCCGTTTCTTCCCGTTGTTCATCCGCCACCAGCCGGTCCCCTTCGTCCAGCACCAGGGCTTGTATACCGCCCAGCCGGAGTTTCCCCATCCTGGCCAACTGGAGCAGCCTTCCGGGGTTTCCCACCACCACGGCGGGTTTTTCTTTTTTAAGGGTGTCTATCTGCCTGCCCATAT
>BNVB01000084.1 GCA_025997795.1 Spirochaetia bacterium
GCTGCGGCCAGAAAGGCCTGGTAAACAGCGGCGGGATCCCCTGCCCTGAATTTTCCCGTGCCGGTGATAAAACACCGGGAAAAACAGGGCAGGAGCAGCTCCGCCATGGCAAAGGCATCCTTATCTTTGGCACAGCCGAAGATAAGGAACCCCTTGCCGTACAGATGAAAAAAAGTACCGGCACAGCGGGATATACTTTCCGGGGTATGGGCGCCGTCAAGAATGATTTCCTGCCCGGTTTCTTTTATTTCCAGCCGTTCAAAGCGGGCAGGAAGGGAAACTGCCGCCAGTCCCCGGCGTATAACTTCTTTGCAGGCGGCGGCGGGTTTAGTTATGAAACCGGTTTCATTCCTGGGGCTCTCCACTCCAAAACCCGCAGTCAGGAAAACCGCCGCCGCCAGAGCGGCATTTTCCGCCTGGAATGTTCCGGGTATGGGGACGTAAAGCCCGGTAATTGTACCGTTGTTTTGAAACCGTAAATTAAAACGTGTACCGCTTTTTTCTACATGGACATCCTCTGCCCAAAGCTGTTCGGGGAGGTACAGAAAGGGGGCTTCCCGGTTTTCCGCCGTTTTACGCAGCACCAAAAGGACTTCGTCTTTTTGTGCGGCGCTTATAAGCGGACGGCCCTCTTTGATAATGCCCGCTTTTTCTCCTGCTATGGCGGCCAGGGTGTTCCCCAGGTATTCGGTATGTTCCTTTTCTATGAGTGTGATCACCGACACGGCAGGATCGACAATGTTGGTTGCATCAAGCCTGCCGCCAAGGCCTGTTTCAATCACCATGGCCTGGCATTTGTCCAGCCGGGCGCAAAGAAAAAAGAGCAGGGTAACAAGTTCAAAAAAAGTGGGTTCCCCAAGCTTCCGGTGTTTTTGACAAAAAATTTCGTAAATAAGCGCTAGTTCCGCTCCCGCCCCAAGGTATACCGTTTCGGGGAAAAATCCATTACCCCGGCTTATCCGTTCACGCCAGTCGTTTACATGGGGGGACTGGAAGCGGGCAGTTTTTATTCCCCCTTCTTCCAGGATGGAGGCAATCATGGCAGTAAGCGACCCCTTGCCCTTGGAACCCGCCGCGTGTATCACCGGGGCGCTTTGTTCCGGCCTGCCCGCCAGTTCCGCCAGGGTCCGCATCCGGTCAAGCCGGAAGTGTTCACCGGCGGCAGAAGCGGGTTTCCCCCCCAGGCCCCGCTCAAGGTTGATAAAAGAACAAAGCCAGGAGTAAAGGCCGTCCAAATTCTTCATGAAATGATTATTGAAAAAAACCGGCTCATGGTCTACCATGGAGTATGGATTTGGGAGAACTCCTCTCACAACGGGGGGAGGTGTATTTTATCGGCATCAAAGGAACAGGGATGTGCGCCCTGGCGGAACTCTTTTTTCATTCAGGGCTGAGTGTTTCCGGCTCGGACCGTTCCGAGGTTTTTTACACCGACGGAATACTCCGGGACCTGGGTATACCCTTCCACGAATGTTTTGATGCCGCCCATGTGCCTAAGGGCGCAGCCCTGGCAATCCATTCGGCGGCCTACAGCATAGAAACCAATCCCGAAATGGCCCGCGCCCGGGACTTGGGCATACCGCTTCTAAAATATACCGATGCCCTGGGGGCCTATTCGGCGCTTTTTGATTCATCGGGCATTGCCGGAGTTCACGGCAAAACCACCACCACCGCCATGGCAGGCGCCCTGTTCCGGGCAGCGGAACTTCCCGCCAGGGTACTGGCGGGAAGCGCCGTATCCGTCTTTGGCGGCCGCTCGACCCTTAACCTGGGGGACAAATACTTTGCCGCCGAAACCTGCGAATACCGGCGGCACTTTCTGGCCTTCCATCCCCGGCGTATCATCCTTACCAGCGTGGAAAGCGATCACCAGGATTACTTCCCTGCCTATGCTGATATCCGGGATGCCTTTGTTGAGTATGTGTTACGGCTTCCGCCGGGCGGTGCGCTTATCTACTGCGCCGATGATCCGGGGGCCGTTGAAGTCGCAGACCTTGTTAAACACCGGCGGAATGACATTGACTATATCCCCTATGGTTTTAGCGCCGAAGATCAATACCGGATAGAAAACTATGAAGTAAAGGATGAGCGGACCCTGTTCCGTTTTGACGGTCAAATTTTTTCCCTCCGTATTCCCGGACGGCACTGTGTGTTGGACGCCGCCGCCGCTTTGGTCCTTACAAGTCTTCTTGTTAAGGAAGAAAGAGGCCGCTGGACAGCGGAACAGCGGCGGAATGCCGTACTGGCTTTGGAAGAGTTTTCCGGTTCCCGGCGGCGTTCGGAAATTCTTGGCGAAAAAGGCGGCGTTCTTTTTATGGACGATTACGGCCACCATCCCACCGCTCTTAGGACAACCCTCCAGGGGCTTAAGGAATTTTACCCCCGCCGCCGGCTTATCGTTAGTTTTATGAGCCATACCTATACCCGGACAGCGGCGCTCCTGGACGATTTTGCCGCTTCGCTGCTTCCTGCGGATTTGGTGTTTCTCCACAAGATCTATGCCTCCGCCAGGGAAGTGTATACCGGCGGCATAAACGGCCGGACTCTTTTTGAAAAGACCCGTGAGGTCTTTTCAAAACAAAAACCCGAAGCGCTTCCCGGTTCACCGGTATTTTATACCGAAGAACCGGAGGCGGCGGCAGAACAACTCAAAGACATTTTGCGGGAGGGGGATCTTTTTATCACCATGGGCGCCGGGGATAACTGGCGGCTGGGACAAAAATTGTTTGCCGGGTTGAATACCGTGCCAGAGGGAACGGGTTCGCGGGGAGCGGGTCCGCAAGGAGCGGGATCATGAAAAGCATGACCGGTTATGGCTGGGCGGAAGAACAAAACGAAGAAGCCTCAGCCTCGGTGGAGATTAAAGGGTACAACAACCGTTTTCTTGATATTGCCATAAATCTTCCGTCGTTTCTTTCTGCCCTGGAAGTACCTGTGCGGGATTACCTTGCAGAACACTGCCGGCGGGGACGGCTGGAGGTTTCGCTCCGTTACCGGGAATACAATTCCCCCCTTTCGGTTACCCTGAACCAGGAAGCTGCCAGGGCCTATTGGAAAGCGGCGGAAGAAACGGGGCGGCTCCTTGGCATGGCCGAACGGCCGGAGCTTGGTATGATCCTAAGCATGGAGGGGGTGCTGGAAACAGAACGGAGGATCCCGCAAAAGGCCCTGGAACGGATCAAACCGCTTTTGGAAAAAGCCTTTGCGGGGTTTGAAGCGGACCGGGTGCGGGAAGGTTTTCATACCCATGGCGACATTATGTCCCATGTAACGGAGCTGGAGAAATCCCGGAAGATTATCGCTTCCCAGAGCGGCGAACTGGAAAGGATCCTTAAAGAAAATGTCAAAGCCCGTTTTACCGAGCTTTTGGGAGAAGCGGTGGATGAAAACCGTGTTTATGCCGAGACCGCAGCTCTTCTTGTTAAGTACACCATTGCAGAGGAACTTTCCCGCCTGGAAGCTCATCTTGCATCCTTCCGCGCCGAAGCGGCAGGGGACGGACCGGGAAAAAAACTGGACTTTCTTTGCCAGGAAATCAACCGGGAAATCAACACCATCGGCTCAAAATCGGCGATACTTGAAATAAGCAGAGAAGTGGTAAACATGAAGGATGCCCTGGAAAATATCAGGGAACAGCTGCGTAACGTGGAATAGGGGGAGGAATGAAACTAAAGATTGCCGTTTCCGGCAAGAGCGGCTGCGGTAATACAACCATCAGCCATATTGTAGCGGATAAAATGGAGCTGGATTTTATTAACTTTACCTTCCGCGCCCTGGCGGTGGAACATTCACTTTCCCTAAAGGAAGTGCTTGCCAAAGCGGCGGAGGATGACTTTTGGGATAAAGAAGTGGACAACCGCCAGCTTGAGCTGGCAAAAAAATCCGGCGGCTGTGTTCTTGGTTCCCGGCTTGCCATCTGGATGTTACAGGAAGCGGACCTTAAGGTATACCTCCGGGCCGCCCCGGAAACAAGGGCTGCCCGGATTGTCAAACGCGAGGGCGGGGATGTGGGAGAAATTGCCGCCTTTACCTGGGAACGGGACCGGCAGGACCGGGAACGGTACTTAAAGCTTTACAAGATCGATAACGACGATTATGCTTTTGCCGATTTGATTATTGATACCGATGCCATGACACCGGAAGAAATAGCCGATGCAATTATCCGGGAAGCAAATAAGCGAATTTAGGAAAACGATCCTGGACTTTTACACGGTTTCGGGACGTTCCTTTCCATGGCGTTTTAGCAAAACACCCAAAGGCCGGAAGACCGCGGTTTCGCCCGATCCCTGGGGTGTGGTGGTATCGGAGTTTATGCTCCAGCAGACACAAACCCACCGGGTTGTTCCGTATTGGGAAACCTGGATGAAAAAGTGGCCCCGGCCGGCGGATCTTGCCGCCGCTCCGCTGGAAACGGTGCTTAAAGAGTGGAGCGGCCTTGGTTATAACCGCCGGGCAAAAAACCTCCGAGACTGCGCCGCCGCTATTACCAAAGACTCTGGCGGCAAGGTACCCAAAACGCCGGAAGAACTTATTAAGCTTCCGGGAATCGGCCCCTATACCGCCGGAGCCGTGGCCTGTTTTGCCTGGAACTACCCGGCGGTTTTTATCGAAACAAACATCCGCTCGGTACTGATACATTTTTTTTTCGGGGATAAAACGGGAATAAACGATGCGGAGCTTATCCCCATCCTGGAGCAAACCCTGGATCATTCAAACCCCAGGGTGTGGTATTGGGCCCTTATGGATTACGGAGCGGAACTTAAAAAAATCACCAAAAACCCCGGCAGAAAAAGCGCCCACTATGCAAAACAAAGCCGCTTTGAAGGATCGTTCCGCCAGATTCGCGGGGCGGTGATCAAAACCCTTTCTGCCGGGAGCTTGGATGCCGGCTCGCTCCGGAAAGAAGTCGACAAAACCATAAAGGATTTGCGGGAAGAGGATTATTACCGTGCGTTGGAAGTGTTAGAAAAGGAAGAGATGGTTGCTGAAGAGGAGGGGATATATAAGATTAGCGGCTGAACTGTTTAGCGGCTGTCGTGCCAGGTATTAGCGGCTGACGTGCGGGAGATCTTTAGACCTCCCGCTAAGCTGACGCTAAACAGTTTTTCTAAAAACTGTTTAGCGGCTGATGGGAGTCGAACCCACGTCTCCAGCTTGGAAGGCTGGGGTAATAGCCGTTATACGACAGCCGCTAGTATAGTTACTGTATACATTTTAGTTGATTCCGTCAAGCAGCCAGCTTACAAAAACATCCATACGTTTGTTAAGCGCAGAAGATATGTCAACATACTTGGCGATAAAATCCGAGACTTCCGCCCCGGCCAGGCAGTATACTGCCAGTCCCTCTTGAATGGGCTCAATGTAGAGCAGGGCGGTGAATGTTTTTTCTTTCATAACTGGAATGGGGCCAAAGGTAAGGCTTTTAACATTGATGATTTTACAGAGTATTCCCTCCTGGCTTGTTTTAAGGGAAATTTCATAATAACAATGACCAAAATTTGCGTCAGTAAGGCGGACATACATTGTTTCTTCGGGAGGCAAAGTCTGTGCTGGGGGAGGATCGGGAAGAAAAACCCGTGTTTTCTTTGGCCCCTCAATGCGGACGGCATCTTCAAAAAGGGGAATGTCCCGGTTTCTCGTGACCGAATGGTAGGTTTTTCCTTTGAGGCCCTGGATTTTTTCCAGGGCCTGGTAAACAGAAAGGGGATTTATATTTTTACGGGGTACAATCCGCAGGGCTTCCACAAAAAAACCAGGGTTTGGTCCCAGAGACGCCTTTGAAATAAAAATGGTTCCAGGTGTCTCTGGGAGGAGGGTAGGGCTTTCCTTTCTGGTTCCGTAATAAAGATAACCCTTGGGCAAAAGTGCCTCTCCCAGCTGTTCGGTGCTGCTTCTGGGAAACAGCGCCGTAACGGAACGGGATTGTGAAAAAAGAGAAACACCGGGAATGGTTAGGCATATCACCAAAAAAAATACAACAGAAAACCGGATGTGCCTGATTTTTGCCTTCATTAGTATGCTCCGCTTCCTCGGAATATGACTCCTGCCGTTTTATAGATTATCCAAAGATCAAGCCAAACTGACCAGCTTTGAAGATAGTAGGTGTCAAAGGAAACTCTGTCTGTATAACCCGTGTCGGACCGTCCTGAGACCTGCCAAAGTCCGGTAAGGCCCGGTTTAATGGAAAATACTTTTTGAAAGTATTCGCCGTATTTTTTTACCTCACTGTCAACAATGGGCCGGGGCCCCACAAGGCTCATCTCTCCTTTTAGGATGTTGATAAGCTGAGGCAATTCATCAATGCTTGTACGTCTTAAAAACTTTCCTATACCGGTAATACGGGGATCGTTTTTTAATTTATGGCTTTCTTCCCATTCTTTGAGGGCTTTCGGGTTTGTGTCAAGCAGGTGCTGTAATTTTGTATCAGCGTCCAGCACCATCGATCTGAATTTATATGCCCTAAAGTGTTTGCCGTTTTTCCCAAGCCGTTCATGGCTGTAGAGTACGGGTCCCGGCGAACTTATCTTAACAAGAACCGCTATACCTAGCAAAATGGGAGAAACAAGTAATCCGCCCGTGATTACAATACTTAGATCAATAAGACGCTTTATCCAGAGATTCCAAAACATATTAAGACGGTAGCTTGTGGCCAGCCCCAGTATTCCGCCAAAATCACGAACCGACATCCAAATATTGGTAAACCTGAAAAAATCCGGTATTACCACATTGTAACGGAATGCGGAAACTGACTGGTTTATCAGTTTGTCAAGGGCTTTACGGTTAAGTTCCGGCATGGCGACAATGGCCATCTTGATATGTAAGCGCTTAACAATTTCCGGACCGATGGTTGTATTGTGGATAATGGGAATACCGTGGTATTGATTCTCCTCCGTTGGGCTATCATCAAGTATCAGCACCGGCACATAACCGGTATTTTTGTTTTTTAGGAGGCGGTCTACAATGGCCCGTCCGGTATGGCCCCCTCCGTAGATAACCGCCGGAATGCCGCCAAGACGGGAAGCGCTTAAAAAGTTACGCATCAGGGAACGGCAGCTTAGAAGAACAATGGGTGAAACAATAAAACTAATAATAAAAGCAACGGTAATAGGATCAAAATCTCCATCTTCGATATAACGGGAAAAATTAATGCCCCCGTGTATACAAAGGGAAGATACCGTCATGCGCCGTAATTCTTCCGCGGGGGCAAGTGAAGCGCCGGGATAAAGACTTACAAAACCAAAGATAGTAATAAAAACCGGAAGATAGGGCCAATAGGTAACAAAGGATTTAAAATTAATTAGATTAAGGTCATAAAGATTGACAAAAAAGAAACCCGCCGCAAAACAAAACAAGAGGCCCAGAAGATCCGCTATAATAAGGAATATTGTTGTCAGGGCGGAACTTGTTCTGCGGTACCGAATATGATACCACGCCTCATATTCGTTCAACGGCATATTTCCCCCAAAAAAACTTCATCAATAATACGGGTTACTCTTTCTTTAAAAGCTTCTTTTGAAAACTGTTTAACATGGGCAGTAAAGGCTTCTCTGTTTGAATAGGCATCTGCGGTTCTTTCAAATAAGGTAATCGCTGCGGCAAGCGAGACCGGCGTTTGTTCGTCAAAAAAAAGGCCGGTAATGTTTTCTTTAACCGTATCCATGGCGCCGCCTTCCCTAAAGGCAATTACCGGACATCCGGCGGCATTTGCTTCTATTGGAACAAGCCCCAGGTCCTCAATACCCGGATACAACAGCGCCCTGGCCCCGGCAAAAAGTGAAGCAGCCTCTGCATCGCTCACTCTTCCGGCAAACTGCACAAGGCCGGTTTTTGTATACTGTTTGATAATTTTTTTTGTAACGCCCCCTCCGGCAACTATCAATTTTTTTCCAAGTTGGATACATGCTTCGATGGCGATATCTACCCGTTTGTATGAAGTAATCTGGCCAAAAAACAAATAGTAGTCCGCCGGGTCCCGTTTATTGTTTATATATTGTTCAATAGGCGCGGGGCCGTAAACAACATCCGCAGTGCGCCGGTAAATACGTTGTATCCTTTTTGCCACATAATGAGAATTGGTAATAAAGCGGTCCACCATGTTGGAAGAAGTAATATCCCAGATACGCAGACGCGGAATAAGATGTTTCATAAAAAACCGGGCAAAGGGGTTTGCAGTTCTAAAATATTCGTGGTACATATCCCAAAGATAACGCATGGGACTGTGGCAATAACAGATGTGGTATGCGTTTGGATTGGGAACAATTCCTTTAGCCGGTCCCGCTTCGCTGGAAATTACTAAATCGTATTTTTGAAGATCAAAACCTATTAATGCCCCGGGCATCAGCGGCATATAGAGTTGATACAGTTTTTTTGCAAAGGGAAGCCGCTGTATATACGAGGTATATACCTTATGGGAATTGATAAGGGGAGAAACCGCATGCGGCACATAAACATGGGTAAAAATATCGGCGGAGGGAAACAGCTCCAGAA
>BNVB01000085.1 GCA_025997795.1 Spirochaetia bacterium
TGTATTTAGTTTGTGTTTTTGATTTTGTTGTGTTTTTGTGTAAGGAGTGTAAGGATGGCGGAGGGTTATGGAAAAGTAGGACGGGGGGGGGGGGGTAAACATGTCACAATGAGCCAATTGATACTATGCCCTTCCGCCTTCATTTTAAATAAAGTTCCCCCACAACCAAGGGTCTCATCGTCAGGGTGAGGCGCAACAACTAAAATATTTTCCATAATTATAAATAGTCTCCCGGTTTCATATTTATTTCGTCACATTCAAGTATTTTTAATAGACCATTACCTGTTTTTACTAAAAACGACTTGGGAGAATATACTTCTACTATTTTGCCAAATTCAATATTTTTATAGAATTCAACATCTTTCAAAACTACTACTGAATTCCAAACCTTGTATTCTTTCTCTTTATATACAAAATGCGCGCCCACATAAGGCTTCGTTAATGCTTTAACTAAATCATATATTGTCTGTGCCCCCATACGAAAATCAATACAACCATCTTTCTGGGTTCGTTTTCGCCAATTATTTACCTTCGACATATCTTGTTTTTTTCTATCCACACAATTATTTTCAAAATCTTCTGTAAATTTAACAACTTGTTTCTTTGCTATATCTATAATCTTATCATACAATGTTTTTGCAGTATCATCATTATTAATTTTTATAAATTCTTGAGATAAAATATCGCCATCATCCGCATTGCGATCCATATAAAAGAAAGTCGAAGCGGTTTCCTGAAGTCCTAAAACCAACGCCCAGATTAACGGGTGTCTTCCCCTGTTTTGGGGTAAAGCCGCAGGATGAAATCCAATCGCCGCAATCCGTGGCAATTTTAGGGTATCCTTGTGTAATAAGTGTGACCAACCAAAACAATAAATCAAATCAGGGTTATAACCGCGTATAAAATTATTCATATCCACATCGCCATCTTTTAAATAATAAAAATAGGGTATATTATACTCAATAGCGATATTCTTTAAATCCACAAAATCCGCATTGAAGGGAGAACTTTGTTTTGTAACAATACCGCAAATTTTTTTATTCTGGCTTAATAATGTTTTAAGAAGTATTGCTGAACTTTCAACGCATCCAATGAATAATATTTTCATATAACTATCAATTCATCTTCTATAAAGTCTTTTACTGCTGCTTTACCCAATAGATCAAACCATTTCATTGGAGATATACCATTACCCGGTCTTTTTACCGTAATATTGTTTTCTGTAAAAGTCTCGCCTTTCTTGATGGCGCATTTTGCCACAATACTTTTTCTTACCACAATTATATTCTTTTTTTCCGATGGTGACGGTACTTTCTCACCCGTACCCAAAGCTTTTTCTATGTTTCGTATTGCTTGTACCATAGCGGCAAGTTCATCCGGTTCCAAGCTGGCTTTATGATCCGGACCTTCCATGTTTTTATCAAGAGTAAAGTGTTTTTCAATAACAGTTGCACCCATAGCTACAGCAGCAATCGGGACTTCTATTCCTGGCGTATGGTCAGAATATCCAACTTTAACTCCTAAAGCATTTTTTATTGTCAACATTGCCCTTAGATTAACATCTTCATAAGGCGTTGGATATTCTGTATTACAATGAAGTAGTGTTATCTCTCTTGCCCCGTTTCTTTTTAGTAAGTTAACTGCCGTTTTGATTTCATCTAATGTACTCATACCTGTCGATAAAATAATAGGTTTATCGATTTTTGCGATTTTGATTAAATAGGGAAGATTTATGATTTCTCCTGAAGGGATTTTCCAAACAGAAATATTCAATTTTTTCAATAAATCAATACTATCTAAATCAAACGGCGTTGAAAGAAACTGTATATTTTTTTTGTTACAGTACTCGATCAATTTAATATGCATAAATTCAGATAACTCAAGTTTCTTTATCATTTCTAATTGTGTTTCATTACCATCGGTTGTTTGCTTTTGGTAGGCTGCTTTTTTAGCAAAACGGGAGACAACATTACTGCCCCTAAATGTTTGAAACTTAACATAATCACAGCCTGCATTTACCGCAGCATCAATTAAGTTTATAGCCAGTTCCAATGATCCATTATGATTTACGCCTGCTTCTCCAATTATAGTTACTTTATTCATTTTTATTAGTCTTTTTCAATTGTGATAAAATATAATCATCGACTATAGTATACTGCTTTCCTTTTAGTTCAACAGTTGCACCCGAATAAGGAGGAAACCAAAAAGCATGGCATTTTAAATCAATATCATCTGTTTCGGGATCAACACGTATCATTTTTAGCATATCTTTTTTTGAGATATATGTTCCTCCAATGTTAGGTATCAAGTCTTTTTCTGTAAGAGTTCCATTAACAATATCTGTTATAACACTCTTGTATAATTCACACTGGATTTTCTGTGTTTTCTTTTCAAGTGATTTAGCGGTTTCAAACCGATAATCAAAATTAAATTTGTACACTCTAATAATTTTTCCGGTATCAATGGTTTTATCAACGTAATGCGCGGAGGCTCCCCATTCTTTCAATTTGTTCAAAATCGCAATATTGTAACCCGCCAAACCTTTCCAGTCCGGTAGTATTGCCGGATGAAAATTGATACAGCCCAGTTTGGGGATACCAATAAGCGGTTCCTTGATCTTTTTCCAATATAAATAAGAAATTACCAAATCAGCATAAGCAGAGTTCGAATAAAATGCTTGCTCTGCCTCTTCAAGTGATAATACAGGAATTCCCAATTTATTGGCCGTTTTTAATGTTGGCGAATTTGGAAAATGACTATCAGTTACTACTCCTACAATATTCTGTCCTATGCCTACTGTCCATTGCAACATTTGAGCTGCATATTTTTTTCTGCCCATGAACAAAATCTTCATCAGGCAGCCCATTCATAGAAATTATTTATTTGTTTTTCACAACCTAAATGGGGGGGGGTAATGGCTTCGCCGGAACACCTACGACCGTACAATCTGCAGGAATATTTTTAACCACCACTGATCCAGCCCCTATTATAGCATTATCTCCCACGGTTTTTTGAGGAATAATCTGAGAACCACTTCCAATTTCTACACATGAACCAATTGAAACATCTCCCAAAACATTTACACTATGATATACTGTAGCAAAGTCATTTATACATACATTATGGCCAATAGTACAATCACAGTGAACAACAACAAAATCACCTATTGAGATATCAACTAATAATACTGAAGAAAAGAAAATAATACAACCTTTTCCCATATTGACAGTCGGAGAACATCTTACATCATTTGCAATAATATTAGGGAAATAGATATTTTTATTTTTTGATAAATTCTTTACTATTTTCTTTCTGAGTTGGGAGTTGCCAACACATACCACAACATTAATCGCATTAGAATAATTCAACAGCCAAGAATCATTACCAAGTACAGGATATTCATTTATAATTTTACCCTGCAATAATGGATTACTATCTACAAACCCCAATATATCAAAGGATTCCTTTGTTGAGTTAATCTCTGTTAAAAGGAACAATACTTCCCTGCCAAAACCTCCGGCTCCTACAATAACTGTTTTCATTTTACTTTATCCCCATTCCTAAAACCGCTTGGCAAATTAACAGCCCTGTCGGCAAACCATTCAGCGTTTGTTAGATCGCCACACTGACATTGTGCAAACATCGGCAATCTGTTCATTAATTCCCATATCGGACGGGTCATTACACCGTTACTATTTGTCTCAGTCAAAAAGCGTATTTGTTCTTCCTTATCTGATAAAATAAGACAGCTAAGCCAGAAATTTGATTTACAATCCCTAGGTTCATCAAAAAACCGCATTCCTATATTGGATAGAAACCTTTTATATTTCATTGCTGTTTCGCGTTTACTGTTCAGGAACATCTCAATGTTTTCCATTTGGGCGCATCCCAATGCAGCATTGATATTTGGCATACGATAATTATATCCAATCGCATCGTGCTTAAATTCCCATTTATGGAGTATCTTAGCTTGCGTCATCAAATGTTTTGCTAATTCACCCTGTTTTTTTTCTTGAAAAAGAAGCATCCCACCGCCACCAGTTGTAATTGTTTTATTACCATTAAAACTCAAAACTCCAACATGGCCAAACGTTCCCGTATGTTTCCCTTTATAAAAGCTTCCAATACTCTCTGCGGCATCTTCAATTAATTCAATGCGCCACTTTGCGCAAATATCAATCAATTCTTCAATATGCACCGGATGCCCGAAGGTATGCATAGGTACACAAGCCTTTATCCGATTTCCGGTATTACAATCAACACATTGATTATTTTCTAGTTTCGCATTATTTTCGAGCCACTCGTTCATCTTTTTCGGGGATAGCCCCATTGTGTCTCTATCAACATCTACAAAAACCGGCTTGGCATTACAATGAACTATCGCATTTACTGTTGCGATAAAAGTTAAAGACTGGGTTATTACTTCATCACTCTGTTCAACACCAGTTAGCTTTAATGCCAAATAGAGCGCATTCGTACCATTTACACAGGCAACTGCCCTGGCAGAACCGGTATAATTGGCAATCATTTCTTCAAAACGGTCTACATATTTGCCAACGCTTGAAACAAAAGTTGTATCAATACAATCATTTACATACTTTTTTTCATTGCCTAAAAAAACTGGCTCATGAAGTTGTACCGGATTTTTATTCTTGTATAGTTCTTTGATGAAATCAATAATTTGTTGCACTATTATCTCATATTTTCGAATCGAGATTCTTTTCTTTTTCTATATGCTCAAAATTGGGTAAATACGAATGAAGTATTTTAACAATATCCTCTTTTGTGGTATTGGCATCTGAAAATGCTTTATAAAATTTATCAAGCACAGTTTTTATTGTATCACGGTTTACAGGTTTAATATCTCTGATTACTCCCAGAGTATTATATCTATCAAGATCAACTACTTCTCTTTCGGTATAAAATTCCTCATATTTTTTTTCACCAGTCGTATCTGATTTTGAAAAAAATACCGGATATTCATTGTTACTCTGCCCGATTAAAACCGCCGCCTTTATTGCCTCTTCTGCGGATTCATATCTTACAGGTTTATACCCAAGAGAAAAAAGTAAATTTTCAGCTATATCCGAAAAAGTTATCATTTGCGAAGCATCAAGTTTTGGAAAAAATACTTCGCGGTTGTTTCCCAGCATACATGCCAACATACATATTTCCCCACTTTCCTCTGGGGATACAAAATATCTCCAAACATCATCAGGAGCGGCTATCAACTGTCGTTTACTGATTCTTTTGAGAAATCCGGCGGGTAATGATCCGTTTGAAAAAGCCACATTTGCAAAACGAGCCGTATTAACATTACATTTATCCGAATACGAAAAAACAATATCTTCCATTATTTTTTTGCTGGCACCCATAATATTTACTGGATTTGTCGCTTTATCCGTGGAAACGCAAAAAAACCGTTCCGGCGGATAATCAGTTAATAAGTCCATAAATTGCCACAATTTCAACGCATTATTTTGGAATAATGCTTCAACTGAAAATATGTCCTTCTCACTGCGGACATGTTTATGCGCTGAAAAATTCGCTATAATATCAAACCCTTTTCTTTTTCTAAATATTTTTTCAAAAATCAAATCGGAAAAACTTAATGGATAAGGAATATAATCATCAGGAATATATAATCCACAACATGATCTCAAGTCCCTTGTTAGTTCAGCAAGAGCATTTTCATTTGTGTCAACAACTATTAATGATTTTGGCTGGAATGGTAATATACACTTGATAAAATTACTTCCAATACTGCCAGCACCGCCTATCACAAGTAATGATTTCCCATAAATAGAATCATATAGATTATCTTTATTATTGCTAATATCTTCTTTGAATAAGATATCATCTCGTTTTGTTACATAGGTTTTAATAAATTGATTTATATCAAACATATTATTCATTATTGTATTTCGCTCGTAATCTTTGGGACATTATTTCCATCTCTTTGAATTGCCCCATATCAAGCCAATCATTTCCTGAAACGGGAAACACACCTACCTTCTTATTTTCAGCAATATATTTTCGTGCTAAATCAGGCATATCAATATATTCACCAGAAAGATTATTAATTACCTCTGGTTCAAGAATATAAACACCAACATTTATTAGAAACGAAAAACTTGGTTTTTCTTGTAAGCTCTGAATTAAACCATCACTGTCTGCATTAATAGTACCATAAGGGACTGGAAATTCTTTAATTGCACCTACAAAAGTGATAAGATTTCCTTCTTTTTTGTGCCACTTGTATATACATGAAAAATCGGTTTCAACCAGAATATCGCAATTAGAGACAATACAAGTATTCTTTATTTTATTCTTAAGTAAATAAAGTCCACCGGCAGTTCCCAAGAAGCTGTTTTCCGTTTCAAATTGTAAAGCATATTCCTTATGGATATCATTATAATATGCTTTTATCATTTCGCTTTTATAATTAAGAATTATAATAAAATTTCTACAATCAAATTTAATGAAGCTATTAATAACACGGGTACATATTGGAATATCTTCAATCGGAATCAGGGCTTTGGGTAAAATTTTTGTGATGGGATGTAAACGTTCTCCTTTACCACCTGCCATAATAACTACCGCTGTCCCGTTAGGTAGTTGTTGGCTTGGATGAATTTTGTTTGTGTTGTTTGTCCAGTATGCTATTTTTATAATTTGCTTGCGTTGATTAAGAATGGGGTATACTAAAAGACTTCGTGATTTAATTTGTTCTTTGAGCTCCTTTTCTTGGCCATCCGTAAAAGAAACAGGGGAAGGATTCATTGCCTTGCTGACTGGATCATTTAGTTTGCCATTATTGAGAATAAAACGCCTCATGTCGCCATCACTGAAAACTCCAAGCAGTGTATTGTTCAGATCCACAACAAAAACAGTACGGTGTCCTGTAATTTGAATTTTTTCTATAGCATCCCTAACTGGGATTGAAGGAAAAACAAGAAACTTTTTTGCATCTTCAAAAATGATAGAATCGTCCATTAATATTTCATTAACCTTTCGATTTCTTCTTTATTTAGGAATGGATACATATCATGCAAAGCTGCGGGACTTGATATCCCGTCATTTATTCTTGAAACCACCTTTGGGAGCGAAGGATTATCAGTTTTTTGTTTTATTTCTAATATACAATAATTTGTTTTTGAAAAGAGCCATTTTAATGACAATCCAATATTGCCATTTGTAGCACAAGTTTTATATTCAAAACCAAAGGCTATTGCCAACTTTTTTAAATTAGGAAAACTTATGCCGCTTTCTTTTGTGCAACCGAACATTTTTCCGTAAAAATAATTTTTACATGTTTCTTGTATGCCGGCATACCCACCATTGGAAAAGATAACAATCTTAACAGCCAGTTTATTGTGAATAATTGTTTGCAGTTCTTGCATGTTCATCATAAAACTGCCATCGCCGGTAACAAGAACAACAGCTTTCTTTGATGCGATACTAATTCCTATCGCTGCCGGTATATCATAACCCATCGCCCCATAATTTATGTTATTAAGTGTTCTTTGTTTTTTTTTGGTTATACCATTTTGAATACGCGCGCCTGTCCCAGAATTATTTCCCAAAACCGTAATATTGTCTTCCGGTTCATATTTAGAATAGTATTTCCAAAAATTATAAGCGTTTACGGGTTCCTCATTTTTTCCAGTTGCATTTTCAAAAGGATCAAAATATCTTTTTAGATAATTACAATGGTTTATCCAAGTGTCAAGCGCTTTTATTTTTGTATTAGTTTTAATAGTGATATCAAAAAATGATTTGATATCCGCATGTAAAAATTTGTAAATTCTTAACCCGGGTTTCTTTGATTCATTTTCATCAATATCAATCATAATTATTTTTGCTCTTGGGGCAAAATTTTCAAGTGAAAACCCGGTTTGCTTATAGCGAAATCCGCATCCAAGCGCTAAAATAACGTCAGAACTTTGTAAGATAATATTTCCGGATCGTGTTCCTAAAATCCCGGATGAACCAAAATACAAAGGATGTTCCCAATACATAATATCAGGATTGCATGATGCGCCAATAACAGGAATTTCAAGAAGTGATAACATTTTCAGAAATTTTTCTTTATGTAGAACGGTAATGGCGTTTCCCGCAAGGATACATGGCTTTTCTGAGTGTCTTAATAAATTAAAAACACCTTCTATATCCTCTCTATTACATTCTAAAATTGTTTCTTCTGGTAAGACAGGCAGTAATTTTGATTCATCAATAATAGCGCATTGAATATCTAATGGAATATCAAGCCAGACTGGTCCTTTCCTTCCTGACATTGCGATGTTTATTGCCAATTGTGTTTCCTGTTTAATACTCAGAGGGTCTAAAACCATCTTTGAATATTTTGTCATTGTTCTTACAGTATTGATGATATCAAATTCTTGTTCTCCACGTTGCCGAAGCGGTAATCCGGAATG
>BNVB01000086.1 GCA_025997795.1 Spirochaetia bacterium
ATCATCTGCTCAGCTCGGCTCATGATGTCCCTGCTATTGTTCCGCGTCGCGGGGCTCTGGGCCATGGTTAGAATTTAACATGGCGCATCGGCTGGCCTATGGTTCGTTTTTTACGTGGCGCATCACGTACCCCAGTAAGATTGAGAGGAATTAAGAAAGACCGAAAAGGACAGGTATCTGATGTCTTTTATGATGTCTTAAACGCCGAATTTCGCATAACAGAACGCAGAAACGGCTTTTTACTTCCAACAGCCCCCGCCAAAACACCCCCGAATTTCGCTCATAGAAGCCCATAGAAAAGCCGCAGAACCCATCGTCGTATCTTTTCACGTCCAGGACTTTGAAAACCGTTTTATCCTGTTTTTCGTATTTTAAATGTGGCTCATAACGCGAGAAGAAAGAACCGCCTGCGGCGGTCCGGGCTGCGCCCGAAGGGAAGAAGAAAAAAGATCAAAATTGCTCCACTACGCTATCGCTCCGTTCCGCAATTTTTGCAACTCATTAACGCCGCCCTTTTTTGTGCCAAATTATCACGCTGTATAAAAGGCCGTTGTAAAGGCGGGACAAAAAAGCCCGGCTCCGTCATTATGTTAAATCCACCGCCAAAGGAAAACACGGCAATCATCCCAAAGAGCATTATCGCAACCCCGCCCGGCGTCCTGCCGGTCGGGGCCGGGGCAAGAGGGGCTAATCCTCACGCCCCTCTTGCCCCGGCATTTATTGGCAATAGCATTATCCCAGCGGCGCAAGCGCCGCCCATGTTTTCAAACATTTACTGTAAACACAAACCGGTCTTTTTAGCCCCGCAATTATCGGCTATAAAAAACGCAGTTGTAAAACGGCACAAAAAACCCCGGCACCCCATCCCTGTAAATGTTAAGTTTTCTGTAAGTGCTAAAGCACCGTGGGGAGATCATCGTAGTAAGCCCACCCAGGGCCGCGCAACCTTCACGCTGATCGTACTACGGCGGAATGGCATGGGCTTGCGCACGCCCACGCCATTCCGCAGCGGGGCGTACTATGCCCACCCGGCTTTTCGTGTTCCCATCATGCCCATCGTACTAAGCCCCACGGCTGATGTAAGTGATGAAGCCTCCCCGAAACTCCGTAATGAAAAGTTTCTCGGCAATAACCGCCCGACCGCCTACGGCGGACAGGCGGCCTCCGTCCGCTGTTGAAAAAGTGAAGAACCCCGAACCGCCACATTCCCCGCAGTGATGAAGCGCCGAGCCGTAACCGGTGAAGCCGCCCCGTAAAACCCGCCGACCCTAAAGGGACGGCGGGCCGCTTCCCCAAAAGAAGCTTTTCCCAAAGCCCCGGCACAAGACCCTATGGCGCAAGCGCCTCTGGGACTTGCGCCGGGGAAATCCCCGATGAGCCGCCTTCCGGTCTAGTGTATGAATGAATGATAAATTCACGAATTCCCCTTTCCCCTATATAAATATATATTTAATATATTTATCCTTTTTTTTATTTATGATACATAAATAAAATATAAAGAATAATAGAAGAACCTCAATCCCACTCAATCACTATCGAAAAAGTGTAGTTTACGATTTCCCGAAACCCGGCAGAACCCGGCACGTCCCGGCATTTATTTACAAACATGATGTATTTTTTTTGCAGGCGGGGAGCTTGCGCGGACCGCAAAATAGCCACTTTTTGCTTACCATTTTCAGATTTGTATGCAGGAAATATTTTTCAACTAAAAAACCGCTTGTTTTTATAAGAATAAAACCCGGTTACGCCCACTCAACACTAACCAATCACACGGTGGTTTTCCCGCTTTAGGTTACAACCATGCTTTTACGGCAAACCAAGGAGAGGGGGCAGGGGGGAGAGGAACAAAACAAAAAACTAAGCCGGCTGGCTCTTGACCATTATGCCTTTCCAATACCGCCCATCGGCAAGCCGCTTCTGCTCAAGCCCCAATTCCTTCAGGCGCAGCCCAAGGAACCTTTCACTACAGGCGTGTTCGTTGTTATCGTCGCACCAGTCCTGATAGCACTTGAACAGTTCCCTTGCCCTGATAGAAGCCCCCGGTTCCTGGGCGCACCGTTCCCGGATAAAGTTCCCGATAACGTCCATTTCCCCCCGGTATTCATCGGTTGCGCTGGTAATAATCTGCGGCGTTTTAAGCCGCTCCTCCGTCCAGCGTTTGGCCCCTTCCAAAAGCCAATTCAGAATTCCGCTTGCCTCCGCCATCAATTTTTCTTCAAGGTTTTTATCCTGCTTTTCTTCCGGTATACGATTAGTAAAGGGTATCAGTTTTATGCGCCGCCAAATACCGTGGTCGGTTCCCTTAATGACAGGTTTATGATTAGTCGCCATGAAAATCTTGAACGTAGGCACAAAGCTGAAAAACTCCCCATACAGAAACCGTGCCGTCATCCGGTCATTCCCGGTAATTTGTTTTATAAGCGGTTCAGAAAGCCTGCGCCCCTGTTCCGCTTCCGTGGTGGTAACAAACCGTGTTCCCCGCAATCGGGCTATATCATTGGTAATCTGATCCCCGCTTTTTTTCATAAAAGTTTCTGTAGGGGTGGCAATGGCGTAGTCCCCCAACAAATTCATAATCGTGTTAAGAAACGTGCTTTTCCCATTGGCCCCTGTACCAAAGAGAATAAACATTGACTGTTCCGAGGTGTTTCCGGTAATGGCCCAACCCGCCGCCGTTTGAATAAACCGTATCAATTCGGCGTTGTAGTTCATTATCTCCATAAGGAAATTGCGCCAGATAGGACAGTCGGCGTTTTTGTCATAAGTAACGTGGGCAATTTTGGTAATCATGTCCTCTTGCCGGTGTTCCCGCAGCTCCCCGGTTCGCAAATCAACGGTGCCGTTCTCCACATTAAGCAGCCAGGGGTTAGTATCAAGGTGATCGGTTTTCACATTCAGATCCGGTATCCACGATGCAACCTCGATAAAAGCCTTGCGCCGCCGTGCGCTCTCGCTCTGCATGGCGTGTTTCTCAATATCAAGGCGATCCCGGTAGTCGGCTGTCTTAATCAGTTCAGCATAAATTCCCCTGATCATCTGGAGGCCCTTATCATGCACCATATAGCCCTCATCCAGTTCCCAATACGCCCCGTTCCACACCAGCCATTTTTTCCAAGGGGCATTATAGCGAATATCCTTGCCGTATTTTGTGAACAATCTAAATGCGTTAGTCGTATCCGTGTACTGAATAAGCCCCTTTTCAAATTGAGCTATCCGCAGATAAATACTCTCGTCTCCTATCGGCTCTGCCATTAGTCTATACTCCTTAGATTTAGTTTGCGTGAGCAAACAAGTACAATCGGAATTCTTGACCGCAGGTCAAGAAAATCCTCCCTTCTTTAACACCTCGGCGTACATTTTGAAGCGGAACGCCAATAAATCAAAAGCAATTTCCCTTGTATTTTCCGGCAATTCCCGCATACATCGCAGATACATTTCGTATACCAAAGTTAAAGACCCCGGCTTGCGGAGGTATTCCCGGTTTTTGAAAAACGCTACAGCCCGGTATTCATCATCGGAAATTTCCTCTTTGCGTATTCTGTACCACAAGAGTAAATCATCAGCCCACTCAATTTCATAGGCCGCAAATTCCTCAAGAGTTTTTTGTTGGTTGCGAATATTTTCATTGTATCGTTCTTCAATCGTTTTACGTTTCGGCATTATCCGTCCCCCTCATTCCACACAAATACCTTCGCTGTTTCCCCCGCCGCCGTTCTCCCATCCGCAAAAATAATGAAAGCCCAAAACGCCCACCAGCCGGAAGCGTCAATCTCCCCCTCAAGGCACTCATGGAAAATAACCCCCTTTGCGCTATCAGCAACGCCAGCGGAAAACTCCCCCAAGTCGCCGCCCGGTTTCCGGTATCTAATAACCGCAGCTTCTATCCCTTCCAAGTCGGTAAAGGTTTTAACCGTAATCCGTAAAGCCGATTGTCCTTTGTAAATTCTGTTCATACCAGTTCTCCCTTCCCGCCGCCACAGATGGCGGCTGTGATATGTCCGTGGAGTTTTGCTATGCAAAACTCCAAGCCTATAAATCTGCCTGAATGCAGATTTATAGGCAGCTATCAATTTCCAAGTCCCGGCATACCGGACTTTTCAAAACAATATCCTCATTGGATTTAAGAAACCGTTTTAGAATAAAATCCCGGACAAGCCCAACGGTAACCAGACGGATAATCATAAAAAGAGACCGCAGGAGAATCGCCTCGGTGTAAGCCGTATCCTCTTGTTTCCGGTAGTAAGCCGAAAGATGATCCGTTTCCGCCATGTTTCCTGCTTCCACAAAAAGCCCCCGGAAATAATCGCCCAAATGTCCTGCATTGTCCAAAGTGGAAGCCCACTCCGCAATGTTCCGGGTAAGGGCAATCAAGATATTGTTTGTATCGCTGGTATTTAGTACCATTAAGACAGACCTGAAAAATCCCCGTCCCCAGGTAATACCATCATTACTTCCCCCGCTCGTTAAAACCGTCCGCTTGTTATCAGCCTTCCGGGTAGTATCTGTAAAGGCCTGTGAAGTTTCTAAAATCTTCCGCAGGAAATCCCGGCAGTAACTCAAAGGATTTAATATCTTTATTGTCTCACTAATAGTCCGGTACATTCCCCGCAGCCAGAGCGCCGCATCCGTCCCCTTCACTTGGGCCGTATGTTCCCGGTAATAACTCGACCCATGCCCCAGGGCAGTAACATTTTGCCCATTCATGGCCAAAGTCTTTTTATAATCCACCGTCAGTTTCCGGGTATCAGTCAAACTCACGCCCTGGATAAGTGTCCGGGTATAATTTTGTGCGGAGGTATATTCAAAGTACATGGACATTTTGTAATTGTCATACCACTGCCCGTTAGTGGGATAGGTATTAGGAATCGTTTCACAGTCCCATTCACCATGGAAACTTTTAAGCCCGTAATCAAAACGGGCATACCAGAAATAAATCGCCGCCAATCCAAACCAAATATAAGAGCCGCTTGAAATCGCCCCATTACTCCGAAACGTCCCAATCCGCCATCCCACAGGCTTACCGGTATACACTTCAAGGTCAATATAATTTTCCTGTGTCGATTTGCGGGCTTGAGGCTTATTGCCATTATCAGAATATAATACCGGATAGCCCCCGGACTCCCATTCCTCATTACTGTAGGCATAAAATTTTGCCGTACAAAGGCCGTTGATTGTTTGATTCACCAGAAAACGGTTTACCGGTATTGATATTTCATTGGTTACCGGAACCCAAGGTTCCCCAGGGTCTTGTTCCCAAGTGGACTGGCTGCCAATCGTGGTAGTCCCAATCGTCGGATCAACAATCACCGGATAAGCCGCCTCCGCAAGCCACCTTTCCGGTATAATGATACAAAGGGTATTCCCAACAATGGACAAATCACCCCAAACCCACCGCCCCCTGGTATCAATAATTTTAGGCCGGTGAATATGGCAGAGTTTTCCCGTCCCTTCACCGTTGAGCGTTTCTTTCTTGTAAACAGCGTAGCTGCCCTTCAAAAATGGATCGTGGACAAAATCAGGCTGCCGAAAAAAATCGTAGTGTTCCGCCCCATCCATCGCAATACAAATGACATTGCTTTGCGGCTCCTTTTTCAAAATGCAGTCATACTCAAATGCGCCGTCATTCAGAATCGTAAAACGATGACTTTTTTCCCGGCCCTTATAGAGAAGCTGCCCTTTGTTTCCTCGCAGAGCATAAGCCTCATCACCGGGCGGCCTAAAGCGCAGTGGAGGAACAGAACCTGCTTTTCCCCATCGAGTAAGCCCCCAATCTGGAACTTTCCGCCCCAGGTCAACCGTAAGTGGAAAGTCAGATAGAGATTGCTGGAAGGCTATTGGCCGAGTATTGTGATTTCCCATAGTATTTGCAGGGTGTCGCTGCTCGTGACGTTTACCACCGGCATAATCTGTGCATAAGCCAGACAGTTAGAGGAACCCGTATTGCCATTGAGCAAACACGCCTCATTTATTCCGTTGACGTTTAAAGACCCTGCCGCAAAAGTTGCCCGGTAGGTTAAAGTCGTGTCCCCGGTACTTCCCCAAGCCGCTTTCAATGCGGGGTACCCACTATCAAGGACTTTCATGCTCCCGGTCGGCGTATTGCACCGGGTATTGGTTTTCGTGCTATTCCCCGTCCAGCCCGTTCCCACCTGAATATATCCGCTGGAACTGGTAACCTTCGCCTTGTTAGGGCTTGCCAACAAAGCATCCGCAATTAAGGCGTCCCCTTCACGGGTAACAATATTATGAAACCGTTGCTCATAGGGCCGCCCCTGAATCCGCAGTAATCGCCTAAGGGGAGCTATGCTCCCCAACCAACCCGGCGCCCTTCGCTTGATTTTCCCGTCCTTATCAAAGACCCGAACCGTCACCATACCCTTAACCTTGATATGCTCTTTCATTACCTACCTCCGTAAATAGCAATAACCCCGCCGCCCACAGCGGCCCCGGCAAAAAAACAAATCACTCCGGCAATCACGGCATTTTTAATGCCGTTTCGTTTTGCCGTCTCCGCTTCACTCCGCCACCTTGACGCTTCTGCCTGCTGTTGCGCCGCTTCCCGGATCGCCGCAGCTTCCCGCTCAAGAGCGGCCAGGGCAGCGGCTTTAGCCGCTTCTGCCGCTGCCTTTTCTATTGCTTCTTCTGCCGCAGTTGTCAGATCGTCAATCAGCGTATCTACCTCGTATTCGCTGAACTGCCTCGTCCCGCTTTCGCTGGAAGTCGGCATTTGCGTCATCGGCTGCTCTCCGTGCGCCCGGAACGTCATCAAGAAACTCATAAGGATCACGATTGCCGTAATCTTCCCGCAGTTGTTGAATTTCGTTTTGCGTTTCAACATATTCCATCAACTCCTTATCCCGCCGATTGAAAAAACCAATGGCGAAAATAATACCAAACACAATTACAGAAGCTGCAGCCCCCGCAATAATCCCCTTCGTAAAATCCGTCATCTGTCCTCCTTCCAGCGAGACAGGACTTTCAGGCCCACAATGCCAAACAACACCGCCACCATCACACTGAACCAAATCCAATCACGGATAAGGCCCTTAACCAGAAGCCATGTTGAGAGATACAAGCAAAAAGGCTTAAAGCCAATCATTTTAGACGGCAAAGACAAGACCCTTTTCCCCAAAATGATCAACAGTTCCTTAACCGTATGTTCCCAACTCGGCCTGTCAGAAAACTGAATTCCGTCACTATCGCTCATTCTTTTTCCTTTCCGCCATGGAAGGCGGTGTTATAATGCTTTAGGCGGAGTTTTTGCAGAGCAAAAACTCCAACATGAAAAAATGCCACGGAGGGCATTTTTTCATGCCCTCATATCGTAAAATTCAGTACAGACTTTTTTGGTAAGCCAATACGCTTCCCGGTGCCGCTCCCGCTTTTTGTTTTCGGCGCAGAAGCACAGCCGGTTGTTTTTCGTGGACTTCGCCGACACTTTGCAATGAAGGCAATCAACACAAAGATTCATTTTTTCTTTCCTCATTCCTCCCTCCTAACTTCTCCCTGTCTCAAAGTACCGTGAAAATTCAGCGTCCAATCCGTAGGCGGTTTTGCCGTCCTTTGCCAGCCGTACCAAGGCTTCACGATCAAGCCCTCGGACAACCACCTCATGCCCCTGTTTTTGAAACCAGTCCGAAACATCGGTAATGCGGCGTACCTTTGCGTAAGGCTCTTGCGAATTAAGAATAACCCCGTCTTCTAAAATCCCCGCAACGTGCGTAGCCGTTCCCGAAGCGACGTAACCATCCCCATGTTTTTTGTCTTTTTTCGTGATGTAGAACACCGCCCGAATATCGGAAGCTCGTGGGTTTGTTTTGGTAAAGACCTGTTTCAAAAGGCCGTCTGCGGTAGTCCGTATCAAAAGCCCTGTAGCCGCATACAAGGCTAAACACACCGCCCCGGAACAATCCGAGCTTTCCGGGCTTTCTTTCCCCCAACCGTAGGGGCTGCCAAATTGAAGCAAGAGAAAATAAATGAATTTGTCCAGTTCAGACATTTTCTCAAATTGCCGTTTTTCGTTTTCCATAATCTTTTCCCACTTAATCATTACTTCCCTCCATGTTTAATAAAGTTCACAATAACGCTTACGGCTAACGCCGCACTGGAAATCAACAAACTCATAACAGACATAACCGTTTTAGTTTGTTCCGTTTCTTTTTTCTCAAGGCGGCTTACCCGCCCGATAACGTGTTCCTTGAATTCTTTCATCTCCCCCTTGAGTTCTTTCATTTCCGCAAGCGTCTCAACAATGAGCCGCCGATCATCATTGTTCATAGTGCCTCCTGTAATTTGACTTTTAGGTCTCATTGCTTCCTGCCTTCCCGCCACGGATGGCGGTGTTTCTATGCTTTA
>BNVB01000087.1 GCA_025997795.1 Spirochaetia bacterium
CCGCCGCTACCCGGTTTTTTGTCAGAAATTGCTCCATTGATACCAGAGATCTCATCGCCTCCTCTTTTTCGCTTACCAGCGGCACTTCGGGAAGCTCTTCCTCCGGATTCCGCTGGATAAACCGGGCAAGCTTTAACGAATCTTCTTTATCCGTTTTCTTCGTTGACCTCCAAATCATCTGGAGTTTTCCCGGATTCAATATATATACCCGGCAGCCAACCTCTCGGTTTATCTGCCGGACAAGAGAGTTCGCAAAACCGCATACCTCCACCGCTATCTTGTCGCTCTTCCGCAACAATCGGCACAACGTCTCCCGGCCTTTCGTATCAGTCTTAAGCCCGTGCCGCTCAATCTTCTCTACTCCCTCGGTGACAATACAAACCTCCATCGTCCGTTTCGCCAAATCAATCCCTACAAACCGCCCTTCCATAAACTCCTCCAATCGGTTAAATTTGAGGAATGGGAGTCTCTGCTCGGGGTAAACCGAACTCCTATCCGCGGTAACGGCGCCTCAACGCCGTTCCGCATTATTTTTTTCGGCTGCCGTCTGAAATTACTCTTCGCGACGAGGTCCTCTTTTTCAAGATGTTCCCTCACTGCGCAAAACAATCGGCACCGGCTCCCGTATCCCGTCAGATACAGGATACCCCCTCTGGCAAATATCATAAAGTCTTCGCGGTAAAAAAATCTTAAGAGCTTCCTTGGAGTCTTTTTTACTGGAGCCGGGACTACACTCGGAGCATAGAGGCCGGAGACGACTATGAAAAACTGCCGAATGTCATAGCTATCAACATCGTCAATTTTGAGTATCTGGGAACGAAGGATTTTCATGCGAGTTTCCACTTGCGGGAAGATACCGAAAGAGATTATATTCTCACAGAGGCGCTTGAGATCCATTTTATCGACATGATGAAATTCAGGCGGCTGAGGGAAAAGGATTTTAAGAACGATACATTGCAGCGGTGGATGACATGGTTTGACAAAGACAGTCCACCCGCGGTGGTAGAGGAGGTAGTAAAAATGGATGCAGCGATACAAAAAGCGGAAGCCAGGATGGCTTTTGTTTCTAATGATAAGGAAGCGTTCCGGGCTTACCAGATGCGGGAAATGGCCCTTTCGGACTGGACCAGCGGTGTCAACCATGCCAAACAGGAAGGCAGGATAGAGGGTAAGATAGAAGGCAGGATAGAGGGTAAGATAGAAATAGCCCGAAGTATGAAAACTGACAAAGCGGCTATAGAAAAAATCATGCAGTATACCGGGCTGACGCGGGAAGAAATTGACAAGGCTTAGCTATGTCAAGTGTTTTCCCTTGCCTGGGAGGGAAAAATCGTGTTATTTTGCTAAAAATTGCGCTTGCACAGCGGGGTTTTTAGCTTAAAACCGGTAAATTGATTCAGTGTCGTGGGTATCTATCAGTACCAGTTTATCCGTGCCGTTTAGTTCCAGTTCGGTAATGGCCCCCACCGGCGTATGGCCCACAATCTGGCTGTAAGCGGGTACCGGATCCTCCTGGAGTGATCCGGGCCGTACCCAAATGGGGCTTTGGGTTACATCATCGCCGTATATATTGTATCCGTTAAAATTAAGGATATTCCGGTTTTTGGCAAAGGCCTCGTTTACGTCTCCGGGATTTTCCCCCTTAATGGACGACAAAAACCACCCGGTCAGCCCCGCATGGGAAATTATGATCTTATCAGCGGTAACATAGAGTATTTTGAAGAGGTCCATGTTATCTTCCAGAACGGCAGAGATTTGTTCATAGTGGACTGCCTGGAACCCTGAATACTGCTGGTTCCGCACCCCCAAAAGATAATGGTAATCGTGATTCCCCAGGCACAGCTTGATACGGCTGTCTTTTCTGGCGGTTTTGCAGATTTCTACAAAGTTTTTAAACTGCTTTGAAAAGGGGATGTCAAAACTGTCAAAATAGTCGCCGGTAAAGTAAAATTCGCTATAATCTTCCTTTACATACTTTTTCCAGAAAGGCCTTCCATGGACATCCCCAATGGCATAGCGCATATATCACCTCATGTGGAACAGGGCTTCTGAAATATTGTAACAAAGGTCTCCCAGAAGCTCGATACGCCGTACCAGGTCCATAAAGAGCAGTTCGGTCTTTACATCCGCACCGGCTTCAATGCGCTTGCGCCCAAGTTTTCTAAGTTTGTTCCGGGCTTTGTCGATCTGCCGTTCAATAAGTTCCGCATAACCAACCTGTTCCTGGCTTAACGGGTGGCCCAGGTGCTCCCGGACAAAAGCAAGGAAGTCTTTTACCTGTTTGACATAGGGCGCCAGAGCTTCCATTTCCCTGCGCTTAAAAAGCTGATCTTTTTTGACACTCCGTTCCAGAATCAAACTGATTCCGCAGCAGTCATCGGCCATGTCTTCCAGATCGGCGATGATCCGCAGGAGCTGAGAAATGTTGTATTCCGATTTAGGCGAAAGCTGCTGGCGGGTACACTCAATAAGAAAGCGGGTCAGCTCTTCCCGCATTTCGTCGGAGTAATCTTCCTTGGCCTTCATGGACGCAATCAGCGTATCAACCCGGGTTATTCTGTTTTTATCGCTTTTTTCCTTGTCAGACTTTTCGTCTGTTTCGGAAGCGGCAAGGTATGTCAGCGCATCGCAGGCTTCCGCATACATATCCGATACAAGACCCGCCATATCGCGGATTTCCTTTTCTGCCCGGACTATGCTGAATTCCGGGGTTGCCAGAATAAGCCCCGACGAAAGCTCCAGCCGGTAATGCTGCGGCTGTTCCTCGCCCTTGTCTTTGATGATCCAGCCCACCAGGGCGGCAAACTGGTTTACAAAAGGAAAAAAGAGCAGCGTGTTTATGGTGTTAAATATTGTGTGGAGCATTGCCAGATGGCTGGTAATTGCCTCTGTAGGGGAACCCGGCGTAACGGCATCCACCAGATTAAGGAAAGGCCGGAAAAAAGCAAGGACCCAAATTGTACCGATCACATTGAATAACACATGAACCAGCGCCGACTGCCTGGCGGTGGACTTTGCCCCGATGGAAGCCAACGCCGCATCGATGGTGGTACCGATGTTGGCCCCCAGAATCATCGCCGCAGCCATTTCGTAGTTTATCATCCCCTGGTAGGCCATGGTTAGAAAGATCGCCGTAGAGGCCGAGGAGGAATGAATGATCAGCGTAATCACAATCCCTACACCTGCGCCAAGGATAGTGGAAACAAAACCCCTGCCGGAAAAAGAGCCAATAAACGCCAGCGCTTCCGGCGACAGGGTGGGCATGGATTTGGTAAGGAGATCCAGACCCATAAAAAGAAGACCAAAACCCAGGATCGTTACCCCCAGTTCGCGGTACTTCCATTTTATCATGGACATGATAAAGCCAATCCCCACTGCCGGCAGAGCTATGGCGCCCAGTTTAAGGGAAAAGCCGATGATCGATACAATCCAGGCGGTAACGGTGGTACCAACGTTGGCCCCCATGATTACCCCAATAGCCTGCTTAAGGGTAAGGAGACCGGCATTAACAAAGGATACTACCATTACCGTGGTGGCCGAAGAAGACTGGATAACCGCCGTAACTCCAAAACCGGTGAGTACTGCGCTTAGCCGGTGTCCTGCCATAAAGGACAGCGCCTTTTGCATCCGCGTCCCCGCGGCCTGCTGGATGCCGTCGCTCATTACCTTCATTCCATAAAGGAAAAGCCCCAGACTTCCGGCTATGCTGAAAAAGACACGGATATATCCCATGTTTTATAGAGTACACTATTTTTCGCCTTTTATATAAGATGGAACTATGTTGGATCATGCAACAGTGCTGGTTCTTTCCGATTCCCATGGCGATCTGACGGCCCTGGCGGCGGTCCTCCGCTGGGCTGCCCACAACCCCCTGGGGGACACCGGGGGCCGCAAAACCTTAAGCGCCGCAGTTTTTCTGGGAGACGGCGGGGAGGATATAGAAGCCGCCGAGACAGGCCGTTTATCTTCCTGGGGGGAAAGCTTTACCGCTCCCTGGTACCGTGTCCGGGGCAATGGCGATTTTGACCCGGCGATCCCCAACAGCCTTGTTTTGGAAACCGCGGGCCGTACCTTGTTCCTTACCCACGGCAACCGGTATGGTCTGGAAAGCGGCCGCAGGAACCTTGCCGCTGCGGCCAAAGCAAGCGGCGCAGAGGCGGCGCTCTTTGGCCATACCCATATTCCCTTTTGCGGCGAGGAACAGGGGCTATTTCTGCTTAACCCCGGCAGCATCGGCCGGCCCCGGAGCCGTATTGGCCCCAGCTTTGCCGTTTTGGACTGCCCCAGTTCGGGACCGCTCTCTGCCCGGTTTTTTGGGTTTGCCATACGGGGCCAGGCTTTGGCGGTAAAAGAAATAACAGTGTAACAAGGCAAAGCAGCCGTTGACCTGATGGCACCGTAAAATTATGATGTAGTTAGCTAATTATATCGTAGAATCCGGAGGTAAAAAATGACAAGACGGGAATTCCTTAAAAAATCCGCCGCTATTGGTTTTGGTGCGGGCCTGTTTTTCCTGCCCAAGGGACTGCGCCATGAGCTTTCTGCCGCAGAGACCTACCCCGATTTGGTGGCCCTTAAGGGCGGCAGCCCCGAGGCCATGTTTGAACGGGGAATGCGTGTTTTGGGCGGCATGGGGCGTTTTGTAAAAAACGGCCAAACGGTTGTGGTAAAACCCAATATGTCCTGGGATTTGGCCCCCGAGTTTGGCTGTAATACCTCTCCGGCCCTGGTGGCGGCGGTGGTAAAACAGTGCCGGGATGCCGGGGCGCGGCGGGTGATTATTATGGATCATTCCATAGAACACTGGGAACGGAGCAGCAAAAGTTCGGGTATACGGGCCGCCGCCGAAAATGCCGGTGCAGTATATGCCCCCGCCGAACGGGAAGGGTACTACCAGAAAGTTTCGCTTAATGGCAAAAGACTAAAAGAAACGATGATCCACGAAACACTTCTTGAAAGTGATGTGCTTATCAGCGTGCCGGTATTAAAAAACCATGGCGGCGCGGGACTTACCATTTCTATGAAAAACCTTATGGGCTGTATCTGGAACAGACAGGCATACCATGCCGGGGGCCTGCAAAGCTGTATAGCGGATTTTCTCTACGCCAAAAAACCGGACCTGAACATTATCGACGCATACCGGGTGGTAAGCAAAAACGGTCCCCGGGGCGGTTCACTGGCCGATGTAATCCAGATGGGTTCGCTTATCATATCGCCGGATATTGTGGCGGCGGATACGGCGGCCTCCATGCTGCTGGGCCGCAAACAGGGCGAAGTGGAATACATACGCCTTGCCGCCCAGGCGGGTTTTGGCCAGATGGATCTTTCCAGGCTGAACATTCAGCGGATCACCGTATAACATGGCGCTTCCCCCAAAAGCGAAAAAGGCAAAACCCAGCGGCCGTTTGGCGGCGCTGATCCGCCTGGCGCTTGCGGCGGCGGTGCTGGCTTTTTTTATCTGCGCATACCTCCCGCCTTCCATTATACCCGCCGGTACCTTAGCGGCCCGGCTATGGGCCCCGCTCTTAAAACTGCAGTTTTCTGCGGCGCTTTATGGAACGGGGCTTTTGGGAATTATCGTCCTTGGCAGCCTGGTCATTTCGCTTTTTACCGGCAGGGTTTTTTGTTCAATCCTGTGTCCCCTGGGAACCCTGCAGGAACTTGTTTGGCGGGCCGGAAGGCTCCGGCGGAAAACCCGGCAGAAACCCCAAAGCCGCCGGACTCCGCGAGCCCTGCGGTACCTTATACCGCTTGCCGTTGGCCTGGGTATTACCTTTTCTTTTTCGCCGCTGATGATGCTTTTTGATCCTGTTTCTACCTTTGGCCGCGGCCTGGGTATTCTGCAAACCTTGAATTCCGGGAATATCGGGTATCCCCTAAAGGGGAACCCTGGAATTCTACCCCTGGTTCTTGCCCTGCCCTTTGTTGGTATCCTGGTAACCGCATTTTTTCGCGGCAGGGTCTTTTGCGATTACTGCCCCGTGGGGCTTACGCTGGGCCTTCTTTCATCCGCCGCGCCGTTGCGGGTAAAGCTGAATTCCCGCTGTGTCTCCTGCGGCATCTGCGAAAAAACATGTCCCACCGGCTGTATCAATTCACGGGAAAAACGGGTAGACCCGGGCCGCTGTGTACTTTGTTTTTCCTGTATGTATGTTTGTCCCGGCGGCGCTGCTGAATACGGCCTGCGGGCAGCTGCTGTTTCCGGTGAATCCCGCCGGGCGCTTTTGCGGCAGGGGCTTACCTTTGCTCAACGGGGAGCGCTCTTCTGCGGAGCCGTTTACCTTTTGGGGCCCAGCTTAAAAAGATTTTCCCGCCTGCTGCCCAAAGCAGACCCTGACTCCGGAGCGGACCTAAGCGGAACGGATGTATCCGGTTCCACCGGAGATCTTTCCATACTCCCCCCCGGCGCCAAAGACGAAAAAGCGTTCCACGCCCATTGTATCGGCTGCCAGGCCTGTATTACCGCCTGTCCGGTAAGTATTATCACCATAAAAAATTCCCCCCTTCCGGAGTTGGATTATGCAAGCGCGGCCTGTCAATACAACTGTATTGACTGCGGCAAGGTCTGCCCCACCGGAGCAATACGCCGCCTTGATATAGAAGAAAAACACCGAACCCGGCTGGCTCTTTCAAGTCTGCGGTTTGAACACTGCGTAGTAAAAACAAAAGGGGAATCCTGCGGAGCCTGTGCCGAGGTTTGTCCCACAAGGGCGCTCCGGATGATCCCCTATGAAGACGCGGGTTCTGGAATGGGTTCCAACTTTAGTGGAAACCGGGATGCCGCTCCGGTTTCCCGGCTGACAAGGCCGGTCTTTGACGAACAATACTGCGTTGGCTGCGGGGCGTGCCTTGTGGTGTGTCCGGCACAGCCAAAGGCGTTTACCATTACGGCGGTACCAAAACAAACCCTTACGCCGGGAATCCGGCCCACCGGGGAAGAACCCGCCGGAGGGGATATCCTCTATCAAGAGGGAGATGATTTTCCGTTTTAACGAATCCGCTGTTCCATAAACAGCAAATAATCTATTGGAGGAATCTATGCATCTTGGAGTAGGAGAGATTGCGCTTCTTATTGTTCTGGCCCTGGTACTTTTTGGAGCAAAACGTCTGCCCCAGGTAGGCCGGGCCGCCGGAGAAGCCATACGCGAATTCAAGGCCGCCTTTGATGGTATCCGCAAAACAAAAACAGATGAAGAAACCGGGGACACAAAGGAAACTCCGGCAGGAGACGACCGGACTTCCGGCGGCGAAAACAGCTAGTTTTTCTGTGTATGAAAACAGAAAACGAATGGACGGAACATCTTGAGGAACTGCGGCGGCGGATAATCGCCGTTTTGCTTGTCTTTACCGCCGTAAGCTTTGGCGCCTTTATATTTGCCAGCCGGGTGGCGGCTTTTCTTTTGGCGCCGGTTTCGGAACTTGGTGTCCGGCTTTATACGTTTAACCCCGCCGAAAAATTTACCACCTATCTTAATCTTGCCATTTGGACAGGAGCTGCGGCGGCCTCCCCCTTTTTACTGCTCCAGGCGGGCCTTTTTATATGGCCCGCACTAAAGAAAAAAGAACGCCGTTATACGGCGGCGGCCCTTATTGCCGTACCGGCGCTCTTTTTATCAGGTTCGGCAATGGCCTACCGTTTTCTTTCGCCCGTGGTACTATCGTTTTTTTTGGGTTTTGGCGGGGGCGATGGTATCCAGGCCATGTGGGGTTTTAAGGAATACCTGGGACTCCTTTTTTCAATGATGATCGCCGCGGGCCTTCTTTTGGAGACCCCCCTGGTCCTGCTCTTTACTTTTGCGGCGGGAATTGTTTCGCCAAAAGCGGTAAGCCGGGCGCGGCCGTATATTATCATACTTATCTTTTTACTTGCCGCAGTTTGCACACCCCCGGATGTTATTTCCCAGGCCGCCCTTGGTATTCCGCTCTACCTGCTCTTTGAGTTAACGCTCTTTATTGGGCGCTTCGTTAACCGCAATTAAACCCTCCCCTTTACATTATTTCTGTTTTCCGGTATACTCCTAAATTCAAGTGAATTTTCGGCTTTTTTGCTGATTTATAAGGAAGGATATTATGTCACGGACCTGCGATATTTGCGGAAAACACACTATTACCGGTAATTCGGTCAGCCACGCCAAAAACCGTACCCGGCGGGTCTGGAAACCCAATCTTAAAAAGGTAAAAACCGAGATTGGGGGTACTACCGTTACCGTCAAAATCTGTACCCGCTGCCTTAAAAGCGACTATATCATCAAAAAAGTATAAGACAGGCCGGACCGTCAGACTTTAGCCTTTAGCCAAACT
>BNVB01000088.1 GCA_025997795.1 Spirochaetia bacterium
ATGCTATGCTGCCGTCGATTATTGCCAGCCTGGAAAAAGAAGGCTGCGAGGACAAGCTTACCGCCATGCTGCAGAACTGTTTTGAACATTACCGGGACAACCGGGAGGCGGTGGTTTGGTTTTTGCGGAATACCAAGGACCCTAAATGGTTTAAAAACGCCAATATCAGCGAAGAAAAAAAGATCATCACCCTTATCTATATTCTGGACATTACCTACCGGGATATTGATAACCACCGGGATACAACGGAAAACCGCAAAATAAACAAGCAGGTCTATGCACTGCTCTTTAAGGATGGACTTCTTAAAAACTTTATCGGCGCCGCCGACCACGATACGATTCTGCGGATCTATACGCTCATTGATGATGTAAAGGACCTGGACCCGGCGGATAAATTTGCCCTGCGGGGAATTATCCAGGAACGGGACCCGGAATTCAAGTTTACCGGAGAAGTGGAAAAGAAAGTTTCCCGGGGGCTTATGGTTACCGCAGCCAAGTACGAAGAAAAACAAAAGCGGCTTAGCCATATCATGGATGTGGAAGTGCCTGCCAATTCCAAGGAAATTGCCTTTGCCCTTTCCCTGGGGGACTTGCGGGAAAATGCCGAATACAAGGCGGCAAAGGAAAAACAGGAAATTCTTAATTCCACGGTGGCAAAACTTAAAGATGAAATCGAACGGGCCCAGCTTTTTGATCCTGGCACCGTTACTACCGACAGGGTCAGCTTTGGTACCAAAGCGGTATTGGTTAACAAAACTACCGGGGTGGAAGAAGCGTACACTATCCTTGGGCCCTGGGAATCGGACCCGGAAAATCACATTATTTCCTATCTTTCTCCCTTTGGAGGCGCTATACTAAATAAGAAAGCAGGTGAAGAATTTCCTTTTGCCTTTGACAAAACCAAAGTTGAAGAAAAGATCATGTACCAGGTAAAAGAAATTATAAAAGTTTCCGTATAGGAGTTGAGGATGAAAATGAAAAAAGCACTGTTTTTTATTCTTGCTCTGTTTTCTATTTTTTCCTTGCATGCTCAGCCGTCTGGAAATGGAAGCGCCAAAGATGTGGTGCTGGTACTGGATACCGCCGGCAGTATGATGAGTTTTTATAACGAAGTAGGAAAATTCCTCTCCGGCCCCTTTTTGGCGGAAAACCTTAACATTAACGACACCCTCCATATTATTTCCTTTGGCAGAAAGCCCCGTCTGGAAATTGCCCGGCGGGTGCTTGGCCGAGGGGATATAGAAACGATAAGCGGCCGTATGTGGCTGCTCTATCCTGTTGAAAGTGTTTCCGATTCTGCCGCTGCCCTGACTTATACGGAGCAGTATCTGCAATCCATACCCGGCAGCCGGAATAAAACGATTTTTGTTGTCAGTGACAGCGATTTAAGCGCCCAGGTCAGCAGTGTTAATGCCCGCCAGAGGGATACCTGGACCTTTATCCGGGCTTCTGCCCGGATAAGCTCCGCCAGCACCACCGGACAGCGCGGCCAAAGTCAAGGCATTTCTGGTACCGGTGCAGGTACCGGCAGTGTTACCGGTGTTAGCACTGGCGGGAATAATGCAGGTAACCCCAATGGCAGTATATCCGGCACTGATGGTACCGTTGGCGGCCAGAGCGGCGCTGCTAACGGCATTAACGGTACTGATGGGATCAACACTGCTGATGGCATTAACGGTACTAATGACATTGGCGGACAAAACCAGGCCGGTATAAACGGTACGGATGGGAATGGCGGTTCGGGCGGTCTTACCGAAGGCCGCCTTTCGGTTTCCCCGGAAAACAGCCAGGGCAGCAACGCGTTAGGGTTTGAGCTTCCCCTCCCCCTTTTGATTGCCATAGGGCTCTTATTGCTTTTGGTGGTTCTGGTGATTATTATCCTTATGGCCCGCAGGCTTCATGCTTCGCCTAACAAGGTTATGGCCGCTGCCGGAACGGTTGGAGCGGCAGGGGCTGGAGCGGGTACAATTGCCGGCAGAGCAGAGGAAAATGCTGCGGACCTGCTTAACCGTTTTGCCACCCGCCAGGCGGAAGCGTCCCTTAAGGGACCGCGCCGCCGGTATCCCTACCAGGACGATCCAAACCAGTTCCTGACAAATCCGCCCATATTGAATCTTTTTGTGGAAGAACAAAATACTGCCATTGGAAAACGGAATGTCCATGCCCTTAAAAAAGGCAGCGTTTATTCTGTTGGCGGAGCTAATTCTGACTTTCTTATCTTTCTGGTACCTATTCCGGGCAGAATTGGACAGCTCCAGTATGACGGCACAAACTGTACCTTTACTCCCCTAAAACCAAAGTACTTCCCCGATATCGCTTCTACTCCGGTTAATGAATGTATTGGTAAACCAATACGGATCCTTTCGGACAAAAACTACGAAATCTTTTTCCATTTTGAACGGTACCGGGATCCACTTATTGCGTTGAACCAGCTGCTCCACTCGATCCAGGTGCCGGAGGCGCCGCAGTTCCAGCGTTAGCCGCCGTCCCGGCTGTTTCTTCCG
The DNA here is from genome assembly GCA_025997795.1 of Spirochaetia bacterium. Lineage (GTDB taxonomy): Bacteria > Spirochaetota > Spirochaetia > Treponematales > Breznakiellaceae > BNVB01. The sequence continues at coordinate 2,505 of BNVB01000088.1, forward strand.
TTGGGGAGTCCGGGACGTTTACCGGGAGGCCCCACTTTTCCAGCAGTGCCAGGGATTTACGGGAAAGGCTTCCGTTTTTAGGGTCCGCCAGTTTACGGATTTCTCCGGCCAGGCTTTGAAAATTGTTATTTAAACAGATATCCAGGGCATATGATTTTTCTACCACTCCCCCGCCGGCAAAAAACCGTTTGACAAGGTCCTCCAGTTTTGGGGATTTTGCCCCCCCAAGGATACGCAAAAAACCGTTATAAAGGGCCGTTTGATTTTTTGTTTTTGCCTCATCCAATTCAATAATTACATCGCTAACATGATCGGTAGAACTCTGGGTTAAGAGCATTTCCCCGGCATTTATCCGGATGCGGTCGGAATTTTTCCGCTCCTTAAAAAGATCCCGGAGTATTTGTTCAGAGTCAGTTCCCCCTATGACGCCGATAGCTTTTACCGCCTCATCCCGGACCTGCGGTACATCGTCGTTTTCCGCCCGGAAACGGAGAAAGGGAACGGCGGCGCTTAGTTTCCGTTCCCCCGCTGCTTTGGCGGCGGCAATACGGGTACGGTAGTAGGAGTCGCGGAACGCCTCGATAATGGCATCTTCTGCTTCGCCGCCGGAAAAAGGACCAAGGGCGCCCACAGCGGAGGAACGGACATTGGGGTCCCGGGAAGAAACGGCGGTAATAACGGCGGAAAGCCCCAGGGGGTCGGCAATTTTTGCCAGGGATTCCAGTGCGGTCATGCGGAGGGGGGGCCGCTCGTCTTCGTTTTCTGCAATAGAAACAAGAAAGGCCGTACCTTGTTTTGCTTTTAGGTCTCCCAGGGCGCCGATAATAAGGCGGCGGTTTTCATCCCCAGGGTCACGGCTGGTATAGTAGTCCACAAGGTATTCCGCCGTTTCCGCCGCCGCTTCTTCTTCCGGGATTTTTCCCAGAGAACGAATTGCCCCGGAAAGGAAACGGCTTTCTTCCCCGTTAAGTATATCTTTTAAGGTATCCCGCATACCGGAAGCCCGGACTTTTCCAAGGTAGTCGATGGCGGCATTTACCGTTTCCGATGCCTCATAGTCACGGTCTTCTATAGCTAACTGGGCCCGCTTTTCAAGGCCCTTTTTTTCCGTGTCGCCAAAGTAGCCAAAAATTCCCGAAAGGATTGAGCGGTTTTTGGTTTTTTCTGCCAGGGCAAGCAGTTCCCCATCCAGCGGATTTTCTTTACCGGTTTCGGCGCTTTCCCCCCGGAGGGTTTTAATAAGGTTGGCAATTTCCGTATCGGTACCATAGCGGATAATCCGCAGCCGCTGTTCTTCGTTTGAAACCGTTGGAGTTGAAGCGGGCGCAACAACCGGAGCGGGAGCGGGATCTTCCGGTAAGGGGGGAACCGCTGTTTGGGCGCAGAGTTTAAACGGCAGGGTCAGGCACAGGATACACACAATGGTTCTGGTTTTCATCTAGGGTACATTCCTAACGGTAGTATCGGGGATACTGTCCAGTTGGGGGTTACGGAGCTGGGAGACCGCCCTGCCCCGCCATTCGCCGGGGGCATAATCCCCAAGGAAGGTCCACAGTTCACGGGCAGAAAGACGGCGGTTGTTTCCGTGAAGGGAATTGGCCAGATAATAGATGGTCCTATAATATTCAACATCAGTCATATACGCTTGAAGGGTTCTTTGAAGATCCCGCCGATTTTCAATATCCCCCTGGAGAGTAGAAAGGCTGGTAAAGGTATAGTCATACTGGGATTGTAAAATCGAATTAATAATGACGGACTGCTGGATAAGAAAGGCAAAAAGAAGATGTTCCGCCGCCCGGTTGTGCCTGCCGGAACTATAGTAGTAAAGTCCCAGAATACGGTGGGCTTTTTCCATGGCCGGTTCATTGTGCCGGAAAAGGAGCAGGAAGCGGTTTACCCCGTTGGTTTCAAGGCTTTTTAGTAAATTGGAACGGTTAAAAGATTCCCTGCTCCAGAGTGTATCCGCTTTAAGAATTTCCTCCAGAAGAGCGGTCATTTCAGTATATTCCCGGCGTACCCGGCGGAGATCCGCTGTTTTGTAGAGTATTTCCCTCTGGAACTCCGGATTTTCCAGCAGAACCCGTTCGTCATAGGCCTTCTGGTATTGGGCCAGCGCAATGGTGTATTCCCCTTCGGCCCGGTACACCTCCCCTATCCAGTATTCCGCTTCGGGGTAACTTTTTAGTTTACCCAGTTCCGCCAGGGCCGCTTTAGCGGAATTGTGGAGCTGTTCTTTGGGGACACGGTAATAGAGTTCTTTAAGAGCATCGGCGGCATCAACCCGGAATTGCTTTTCGATGTACATTTCTACTAAACCAAGATCATCTCCCAGGCGCCTCACCTCGTGGATCGAAAGAACTGTAACCAAATCCCGTTCCATTTTGGCATAGTAGTTTTTCCGGCTGTCCCGGGCATTTTCAAAAGAACGGAGGGCATCGCCGTAGGCGCCTGTTCTAAAGTAACGTTTACCCTGTTCCAGCGTAAGCCACCAGGGTTCCAACTTTAGTGGAACCTGGGGTTCCGAACCCCGCCGTTCTTGAACGGACCGTTCTTGAGCGGCGGAAGAAGTCAAACCGGAAAAGAGGAGCAATACAACAAACAGTGCGGAACATAAAACACGAGAATGAAACTGTGTCAGTTTTCTTTTTTTGCTCATAACTTGTTTAGTTCTTCCTCAAAAGCTTTATCTGCTTCGGCATCGCTTTTTACCGGGAGGGTCCGTATTACCTTTCCATGGCGGAAGATCATCAGACTGTTTCCCGCTCCTGTAATGCCCAGATCGGCGTGCCGGGCCTCTCCGGGGCCGTTTACCGCACAGCCCATAATGGCAATAACGCAGTCCTTGTCCAGTCCATAGAGCCGCGTTTTCCACCGCTCGGTAAAGGCGATGGTATCAAAGCCGTTTCTGCCGCAGCGGGGACAGGATACAATCACCGCACCGTGTTTTCCCAGTTCCTCCGCGTTAAGGATTTCCCGCCCGGCAATTACCTCGTTTTCCGGGCTGTCAGAAAGGGACACCCGGATGGTATCGCCAATTCCCTCCGCCAGGAGCGGAAGAAGGGCCGCAGTATTTCGTACCGTGCCGGATACCAGCGGTCCCGCTTCGGTAACCCCGATATGGAGGGGTACACTGGACCGCTCCGCAAAAAGCCGGTTCGCCTTTATAGTATCGGCAATTCCCGAGGCTTTCATTGATACCGCCGTATTGGTAAAGCCCAATTCGTCAAAAACCGCCAGTTCGTCCAGCGCCGCCTTGACCAGGGCTTCCGCCCGGTCAAGGCTCCGATTATCCACCGCTTCCCGGAGCGGCGCCGGAAGGCTCCCGGCGTTTACCCCGATACGGATAGGAACCCCTTTGGCGGCGGCCTTGGAAACCACCGCCGCTACCCGGTTCCTTCTGCCTATATTGCCGGGGTTAATCCGCAGTTTGGCGACAGGAAAATCCAGACACCGGAGGGCTATCTTGTAATCAAAGTGGATATCCGCACAAAGAGGCATGGAAACCCGGGAAGCCAGCTCTCCCAGGATTTCCGCATCTGCCATGGCGGGAACGGCAAAACGCAAAAGGCCGCAGCCCATGGCGGCAAGTCCGTTTATGCGGCGGGCTAAAGCTTCCCCGGCTTCGTTTTCCAGGTTCGCAAAAGAAAGGCGATCCTTCCACATAGTTTGGATAACTACGGGATAATCGCCGCCGATAAAGACCGCTTTGACTTCTTCAAAGCCGCCGATTTTAATAATTCGGGAAACAGGGGCTGTCATACATAAAAAACCGGGCCGCGCTTATAAAGACTACAGCCCTTAGTTTTATACTCTTACTAGCCCAAACTCGTCATCGAAAGAACCATGGCAAAAAGGGCTACCGTTTCGCAAATACCAACTACGGCGATATAGTTAGCAAAGCCCTTACCGGTTTCGCTCAGCGCATCAGCGCCGGCAGCTCCAGCCTTGCCCTGGGCAACAGCGGAAAAGGCCATGGCCAGCCCGGAACCTATACCGAAACCCAATAATATCCCCCCGTTGGCAACGGTACCGGCAGAGACGGCATTCTTCATTTGCTGCATCAGGATGAACCCGTAAAAGGTCTGGGTAAGAGGGGCGCCGGCAAAGGTGAGCAGGGTCATTGGAGCCGGTTTATTGGCCTTATAACAGCGCTTCCAGGCGCCGATGGTCGCCGATCCCGCAATGCCGATACCTACCGCCGAACCAAGAGCGGCTATTCCCATAACAAGACCCGCGCCTAAAAATCCTAGAGTCTGTGCGTCCATAAAAACACTCCTAACAATTTACTCTATATCTACCGTTTAGCAAACGGCTTATACGCAGAACCGGACCAGCTAAGCCCCACATGGCTGGAAAATTCCAGGGTATTAAGGCGCACACCGTGAACCAGTACCGACAAAACATTCAACACCATGTTAAAACCGTGGCCAAAAACAAAGAGCAATACACCAAAGACAAAAAACACAAAATGCCCAATCATGGGACCGGCAAAACCGTCCACGGTACTGGCAATTGAAGCCCCCGCAAGACCAACCGCCCAAAGGCGGATATAGGACATGATATCAGAAAACACGTTGGTAATCCCCAGAATAACCGTAATAATGTTGGAAAAACTGGACAAGAGCGATTTAAGAATATTACCTTCGTAATTCCCAAAGATAAAGACCAGCCCAAAGCCCCCCAGGAGGGTATAAAACTGCCAGGGCGTAACACCGGCAAAACCGGTATTGAACACTACCAGGGAAAGTACCACAAAGTACATCCCCACCAGCATCCCCAACTGACCCAGTTCGGCAAAGGCTTTGGGCGATTTTATCTCGCGAAACAGTCCCTTAACATGAGCCAGGCCAAGCTGTACCAGGGCAATGGAAAAGCAGAAAAGCATAAGGTTGATATTTACCGACTGCGACTGGGCCGCCACCGTATCATGGGAGCTCACCAAACCCGACTGGATCCAGAGATTACCGTTATTATAGGCGGAAATCCAGCCCGGCGCTTCGGAAACATTTACGATAAGGGGAAGGCTTATGTTTTGCAAAATCTGGGGCACCTGACTGGTATCAAAGCCGAACCATGAACAGGTAAGGATCCCCCAGAGAAAGTTAGAAACACTCATCAATAGAAGAAACTTAAAAATAGGGGGCGTACCCTTTTTAGCGGTTTTACCGATGGCAAACAGCGAAATAAGCACGAGGATGGCTCCGTAAGCGGCATCTCCGAAGATCATGCCGAAAAAGAGGGTAAAGAACAGGAGGAACCAGCCGGAAATGTCAACTTCCCGGTAACCCGGGGACATTTCAAGAAAGTCCGTGAGGGGGTAAATAAGGCTGGCCAGTTTGTTGTTTTTCAGTTTGGTGGGAACTTCCTGATCATCCTCCGCCGGATCGTCGGCATGGAGAGCCCAGCCGTTTTCGCTGGCCGCCCGTTTTAAGAGGCCCAGATCGGCAGCAGGGGCATAACCGGTAATCCAGGACACGGCAAGATCTGCCGGCATAGTTACGGCTGTTTCCGCTTCCGTCTCTTCCAGAGTGCTTTCCATTCCCGCCCGGGCGGTTGGTCTTGCGGGGGCTTCAATTACCAGTACCGACAAAACATTCAACACCATGTTAAAACCGTGGCCAAAAACAAAGAGCAATACACCAAAGACAAAAAACACAAAATGCCCAATCATGGGACCGGCAAAACCGTCCACGGTACTGGCAA
>BNVB01000089.1 GCA_025997795.1 Spirochaetia bacterium
GGCCGTACCGTAAGGAGCGAATTACCCAGGGCAATAACTGCGGTACGGCCCTTAACCCGCCTGTCGCTGGTGGAACTTTCCCGTACCCAGGCGGATGTTCAAAATACCGAGAAGGTAGAGTTAAACCTCCAGACCGGCCGGGTCCGGGCAGAAGTACGGCCTGTGGCCGGGGGCCGCACGGAATTTACCGTCCGCAGTTCCGCCGCCACCGCATCGGTACGGGGAACTATTTTTGAATTTGACACCCTTAACCTTTTGGTTAGGGAAGGCACGGTAGAATTTTCCGGCACTAAAGGAGCCCCGGTATTGGTCGATTCCGGCCGGGCAAGTTATGCCGAAGAAAGTACCGGCCAGGCTGTTCCGCCGGAAGAAATTCTTGTTACCGAGCTTAAGCCAGATCTGCCCGTAGGCGTGGAGACAACACTTTCATCCCAGGCTTCCCCGGAAGTAACGATAGACTTTAGTGTTAACGTAGGGTTTTAAGAAAGCTGAATGTCCCATTGGCGAAGCGCTCTTATTGGTTTTTCTTCTGCTCTGCTGTTTTCGATCCTTGGTGTTTCCGGGCTCTTTGTGTCCCTGGAAAACCGTATCTACGATTTTTTCCTCCGTTCCCGGCCCAAACGGGAACGGCTGGAACACATAGTTTTTCTTGATGTAGATAACGAAGCCATTGCCAGTAACGGCGTTTTCCCCTGGCCCCGGTCGGTTATGGCAGACGGTCTTTTGCGGCTCAAGGAATACGGCGCCCGGGCGGTTATTTTTGATATTGAATATGTAGATAAGGGACCCCAAGGGGTAGATGACCTGTATCTTGAACGGCTGCCTTCGGACTTTAACCGGACCTTTTCGGAAATCAACAACAATGTAGCGGACCTGGTAAACTCCCTCCTTACGGGCCGCCTTGCCAGAGCCGAAGCGGGCAGTTATGCCCGGGATCTCTACGGATATATCAATGACGAAGGGACAAACCTGTTACAAAAAACAGAAGCGGTTGCCCGGAATAATGATGAATACCTTACCATGGCCTCCGCCCTTTACGGCAATTCCTGGGTAACCCTTAATTTGCGCACCCATCCGCTGGAGGGCGAGCAGGCTTCCCGCCGCCCCATGGCAGAAGAATTATTTTCCTACCCGGTAAAAGTTTCTGCGAATGTTCCTGCGGGAACCTTCGCAGATATCCTGCCGCCCATTCCCTCTTTTGCCCGCTCTGCCCGGGGCGCGGGGTTTACCCGGGCCTATGTGGATTCAGACGGGGTAAGGCGGCGCATTGACCTTGTCCAGGAATTTAACGGCTTCCGGTATTTGCAGCTTGCCTTTGCCCCCCTGGTCGATTACCTGGGGAATCCCGGCCTGGAACTGGAACAGAAGCGGCTTACCCTGCGGAACGCCCAGCTTCCTTCGGGAGAGACAAAGGACATCACCATTCCCCTGGATTCCCAGGGACGTATGCTCCTTGACTGGCCCCTTACTTCCTTTGAAGAAAGTTTTACCCACTTTTCCTTTGCAGCCCTTTCGCGGCTGGAACAGGATCAGGCAGAAATTGAACGGTCGGTGTTTTTGTTAAGTTCTTCGGAAAACCTCTACAGTTTTTCCGCCTACGATAATTCCCTGGCAGAAGCGCCGTCCCTTCTGTACCGTATCAACGAACTGCTTTCTGCTTCTTCCCGGGAACGCTCCAGGGCATTAACCGAATGTTCCTACGAAACTTTTGCTGTTTCCCTGGCCCAGCGGGACGAAGCCTGGGAACTGCTCTATCACTTTAGAGATCTGGCGCTCCCGGAAAAACTTGGGGCCCTGGAAAACGTTCTGGTGGAACGTTTTCCGGATAACGAAGAGGTGATACGCGAAGAAAGCGGATACCTTAGAACCGTGGCAGAAAATCTTTCTTCTGCGCTGGAAAACTATGGTGTCATCCAGGAAACCCTTAAGACTGCGCTTAAAGGAAAGTTTTGTATTGTTGGGCAGACCGATGCGGGAACCACCGATATTGGGGTTAATCCCTTTCATAACGAATATGTCAATGTAGGCACCCAGGGAGTGGTGCTGGATACGGTCCTTGCTGAGTCGTTTATCACCTGGCTTTCCCCCTGGTGGAGCGTCCTCTTTTGTATTATTACGCCAATCCTTATCTTTTTGTTTGCAGAGATGCCGCCGGGACTCCGGCCCGTATTGGGAGTTATTGCTGCGGTAGTGATCTTTTTTATAGCGTTCTTTTTGTTCCGCTTTACCGGCATTTTTCTTAGTCCCGCCGCTCCAGCCTTTTCTCTTGTGCTTGCAGCTATTTTCCGCGAAATTGCCGCTTATATTGTATCGGACCAGGAAAAGCAGTTTATCCGCAAGGCTTTTTCCACCTATGTTTCCACCGATGTGGTAGAGGAACTTATTGCCGATCCTTCACTGCTCCAACTGGGCGGCGCCAAGCGGCACATGAGCGCCATCTTTACCGACATACGGAATTTTAGCACCATTGCCGAACAGCTTGATGCCGAACATCTGGTAAGCCTTCTTAACCGCTACCTTACCGCCATGAGCGATGTAATCCTTAAAGAAAAGGGTACCATTGATAAATACGAAGGGGATGCAATCATCGCCTTCTTTGGCGCGCCCCTGGATTTAAGCGATCATGCCCGGCGGGCCTGCCTTTCGGCTGTCACCATGAAACGTACCGAACAGGAACTGAACCGTATTATTCTGGAACACAAACTATCGCCCGGGCCGCTCCAGACCCGTATTGGGATCAACACCGGAACCATGGTAGCAGGCAACATGGGTACCGGCAACAAAATGAATTATACCATTATGGGGAACACGGTAAACCTTGCCTCCCGGCTTGAGGGAGTAAACAAACAGTACGAAACATGGATCCTTGCCACCAGCGCTACCATTGCCGAAACAGGCGATGAATTTTTAACCCGCCGCCTGGACCGGGTCCGGGTGGTGGGTATTACCGAACCGGTACAGTTGTATGAACTGATAGAAATACAGGAAGCCGCCATGGATTGGCAAAAGGAAACCGCCGCCCGTTTTGAAAAAGCCCTGGAGTTTTTTGAAGACAGGGACTGGAAAACCGCTGCGGAGGGTTTCCAGGAACTTCTTGCCATGAACCCCGCAGACGGTCCAGGGCGTATATACCTGGAACGCTGTACTAATTATCTTGTTAAACCGCCGGCAGAAAATTGGGACGGGGTTTTTGTCATGGGTACAAAATAGCGGATTATACGGATTATTTGGTTTTCATCACTTCCACGCCGTCCCAGTTTTCCGGCGGCGGCTCTGTGGAATAACTGCGGCAGCGGTCCAGGAGATTCTGTGCATTAAAGTCATTTGGCAATAGGGAAAGAACCGCTTCGAATTGTGCCGCCGCTTCGGTAAAATTTCGCTTATAGTAAGATTCCATGGCGTTGTTATGTATCGCCCAGGCCCGCTCTTCACCGGCCCCAAGGTTCCGGCTTACCGTATAAATTTTTACCCCCCTGGTTTTTCCCTTTACCGCTACGGTATCCAGGAGCCGGAAAAAAAGCCGCGGGTCATTCCCGGCCCCCTTTAGCTCAAGGAACAGGGTTTCGCTAATCAGGATTTCCGCATGGTAGGGCTTGGTAAGCCCTTCCATGCGGCTGGCCAGGTTAACCACATCGCCTATGACGGTGTAATCCATTTTTCGTTCACTGCCAATGTTCCCCACGGTAACTGTTCCATACCCAATGCCAATGCCAATGCGGAATTCGGTTTTACCAAGTTCCTTCTGTTTTGTGTTAAAGTTTTTAACCGCATCAAGCATATCCAGGCCGGACAAAACCGATTGCAGGGGATCGTCGGCATGTTTTACCGGAGCACCCCAAAAGGCCATAATTGCATCGCCTATGTATTTGTCCACAATGCCGTTCCGGTTCATGATAATGTCCACCTGGCCGGAAAAATAACGGTTAAGGGATTTTACCAGTTCGTCCGGGGCCAGGCCTTCGGAAATAGTAGTAAAACTGCGGATGTCGGAAAAAAGTATGGCCGCTTCGCGGTTATCTCCAACGAGCATCGATTCGGGGGAAGTAAAGAATTTTTCGATTAGATCCTTGGGAACATACTTTTGAAAAATCTGCCGTATCCGTTCTTCTTTCTTTTGGGCCAATACCGCTTCAAAAGCCTGGCCCTTAATCCGTTCGTAGGCTTTTTCAAGTTCACCCAGCATGGTGTTAAAGGTCAGCGCCAGCCGCCCGGTCTCGTCCCGGTATTCCACCTGTACCCGGCCGCTTAAATTGTCTCCGGCGATAATGCCGCTCATGGCAGAAATTACCCGTCCCAGGGGTTTGGTAAGCTGCCGGGCAAAAAGTACCAGGAGCAGCGCCGCAGCGGCCAGGGAACAAGCCAAAATAATAATTGTCTGGAGGGCTATTTTTTCAGTATCCGCATAAAATACCGCCCGTTCTTCGGTAAGAAGGAGATGCCACCGGAACGGAACGGAATAGAAGTGCCGGAATACCCGGGTCTTGCCGTTCATTTCCGCCTGTAAAAGGGCCCCGGTATCGCCTTCCAGAAGAGGGAGCAGCCTTGACCTTTCTTCCTCATTTATAACCAGGGGGGAACTGCTCATGGCAACAGCGCCGGAATCGTCCAGCGCCAGAATTACTTCGGTATCGCTTAAGATAATACTCCGGGCATAAGCTGCTACCGCTTCCCGGGCGGCCTGAATCATGTCCGGCCGGGAATCGTAGGCATTTTCTGCCAGAAGATCCCATTGGCTTTCGGAATACTTTTTTAGTTCTGCCGCTTTAAAACTTAAAAATTGCTGGGTTATGCGGGTAATGCCGTTAAGGGCGTTAAAGTAGGATGCTGTTTCTGCCAGGGTAAGGGTTACAACAATAAGGGGAAGTACAACTATAATGATTTTTGCCCGTATCTTCATACGAGGGTGAGCTTTTAAGCTACCGAGAAGGACAATTCGGCGTTGGCCAGTTCGGAAAGATAACCGGTTTTGATGCAAAGGTCAAAGAGGTGGCGGTTGATAAAATCTTCCCGGATCTTTTCATCTCCGTCACTTAACCTGGTAAGCCGGATATTGTATCCTTCATCATTTTCCGCAAGGATGTCTAAATATTCTGATCTGCCGGGCCGGCTTTTGATCCAATACCGTTTCATGGTTTCCTCCTGTATAAAAAACAAGTTACTCCTTTATTATTATCGGAAAAAACAAAATATTCCTTTAATGTGTTATACTTACCATTATGCCGTATAAAAAAGAATGGTTTAACGACGATCCCTTTTGGGAACAATACGCTCCTATCATGTTCGATGCAGCCCACTGGGCAGAAGTTCCGGCGGTGGCCGACGGTATCACCCGCCTGGCAAAACTGCCCCTCTATATGGAAGATCGTGCAGCCGCCCCGGCCGGCCGCCCCCGCTGTCTGGACCTTTGCTGCGGTTTTGGCCGTGTCGGCCTGGAACTTGCCCGCCGGGGTTTTGCTGTTACCGGGGTGGATATTACCAAAAGTTACCTGGAAACTGCCCGGGAAGATGCGGCCAGAGAAAACCTGGAGGCGGAATTTATCCACGGCGATGTGCGGGAATTTGCACGGCCCGAAACTTTTGACATAGCAATAAACCTGTATAATTCCTTTGGGTATTTTGAAGATCCCGCCGGTGATAAACTGTTAATCCAAAATGCTTTTACATCCCTTAAACCGGGCGGCGTTTTTTTTATCGAAACCCTGGGCAAAGAAATAATGGCCCGCGATTTTACCGCAGGCGAATGGTTCCGCCGGGCGGGGTTTTTTGTTGTAACCGAATACGAAATTCTTGATTCCTGGGGAGCGATAAAAAACACCTGGCATCTTATTCGGGAAAATACGGACGTTTCAACTGCTTCCACAGCCAGCGCCGCCTCGTGTCCTGTCAAAAAAACCTTTGTTCACCGCCTGTATGCCGCATCGGAATTACGCCGCCTTTTTTTGGAAGCGGGTTTTTCCCAGCTTGTTATATACGGCGATTGGGATGAGCGGCCCTACAATGAACAGGCGGTTAAATTGATCGCCGCCGGGAGAAAGTAATGTACGATGCGGCGCAGCTCTTACACCTTAAACTTTGACACCTCCCCGCTTAGGGTAGTAATATTGCTCGAATTTTCTGCGCTTATTTCAATAACACGCTGGACGGCGCTGTTGATCTCTTCGGTGCTGCCGGCCATGGCGCTCATGCCGCTGGAAATTTCGCTGGTAAGATTTTCCAGGGTTTGGCTTTCCCGGATTGCGTCCTGGCCGCGGCTGGCCATTTCGGCGGAACCCTGTTTTACCTGATCGGTAATGCCGTTGAGCCGGTTAATCGATTCCATAATGTGCTGGCTGCCCGATTCCTGTTCCTGCATCATGGCGCGGATACGCTCTTCTTCGCCGGAAACAGTTTTTACTTCACTCTCGATGGATTCAAAACGTTCCAGCACCACCGCTGTTGAATGGGTTATCGTGTCAATGGAGGCTTTGATTTTTTTCAGCACCCCGCTGATCGTTTTGGATTGCTTGGCAGAAGATTCGGCAAGTTTGCGGATTTCATCGGCTACTACCGCAAAGCCCTTGCCTGCTTCTCCGGCATGGGCGGCCTCGATGGCGGCGTTCATGGAAAGCAAATTGGTCTGGCTGGCGATATTTTGCATTACCGAGTTTATTTCCAAAAGACCCTCGGATTCGCGGGCAATTTCCTGAATGTCCTGGGAAACGGTCTGGAGATCGCTCCTGCTGTTTTCCGAAGATTCCGCAAGCAGCGCGACATTTTCCGTGTTCCTGGTCAAGGTTTCTACTATTTGATGAATGTTGTGCAGCATGGAGTCGATGGCCTCTGAGGACTGGGAGACGTGTTCCGACTGGATTTTGATCTGCCCATTAAGTTCGTTGATGCTTTGAATAATCTGCTCCACGGCGCTTCCGGTTTCAACAACCCCGGCGGCCTGTTTTTCGGTTTGTCCCTTCATGCTCCTGATGTTGGTCGTAATGGTGCCAATTACCGCTGCGGTTTGTTCCATGCGCTGTGACAGTTCCCCGCCAACGCCGGAAAGGGAGACATTCCTGTCCCGAATCACCGTGACGAGGTTTTTCATTTTTTCAATGGCATTACGGAAGGATTGTGCCATTTCACCCATTTCATCTTTTCGCTGGGCCATATTTTCCGGAACCTGTACGGTAAAGTTACCTTCGGAAAACGAGGCAAGCACGGTGTTAAAAAAGCCCAGGGGCTGCAAAAGGCGGCTTACAAGGAGGCCGATAAGAACGGTAAAGAACACCAGTGCGGCAAGCACCGCCCCCAGCGAAATCATGTTAAGAAGGGCGCTCTCATGGATAAGGCTCTGGATTGGCTCTTCAATAAGACGGGCTATGGAAAAGTAGCCGGATGTATCAAGATCAATAAATATCACATAACGCACCCGGCCATTGTCGACCACCGGGTAATAGAGGCTTGCGCTGTTAGCCGTCTGATCCATGGTAAGTTTTATCTTGGAAGAATCACCAAAAAGATCAGAAATGGCGGCGCTGTCTGTGCCAGCTCCGTCAGCTTCGCCGGCATTGTCATCTCCGCCGGCAGTATTTCCTTTGGTATAGCGGGGGGTCTGCCCCTGCCCCTGGTTTTGGGTCAGGGTGAGGAGGGTATTGTCAAAGATATTCATTGACTTAATGCCGTTGTCGCCGTTGAGATAGGTTTGGAGGTGTTCTTCGATGGCGTTAGCGTTCAGCGCCGATTCCAGTACGCCCCGCCCGTCGGCCCGGGAGATGGCGGTAAATTTAAAAATTTCCCCGGTTTCCACCTTGATCTTCATGTCCGAGGGCAGGTAGTCCGACTGGCCATTGACCAGCATACGGTAGCCGTCCCAAATGTCAAAAAGGGAAACCCCCGCCGCGCCCGGCTCGGTACTGAGGGTAAAAACGCCGTTCATGCCCCCCAGGTAGAAGTCCGACATCCCCGTTTGCCGCCGCAGGCGTTCCAGGTCTGCCAAAGTGAGCCCCCCGGCGCTAAGCCGGTCCGCCTCGTAGAGGGTCCGGGCTGCGTTCAGCATGGTACGGTCAATTTCCCCCTCCAGGGTAAGGACATAATCGCTGATGCTTCCCGCCAGGTCCAGCAGCTCCCGTTGTACGTTTTCTTCAATATTA
>BNVB01000090.1 GCA_025997795.1 Spirochaetia bacterium
CTTCGCCACAGGATACATTTTTTGTTTCATGAAAAGAATAACACCCCATATCCCCAATAGAAATATCCAAAGTAACAGTTTTTACTCAAACCTAATTTATGCTGGATAATAGGCGAAGTAGCCGGCAAAATATAATCTGGGGTCTGGGTAACAAAGACTAGTATTGAAATATCATCTTTATTCCAATTTAAGCTGGAAATTAAAGCCTCTGCTGCAGAAATACACAAATCCGATGTACAGATATCGGCGACAACTTTCCTTTTCCGCTCAATTCCAGTGGTGGTAGCAAAGTTCTTGAATTCTTCACTAGCAAAGAGTGGAAATAAAGCATTTTCTTCTATCTGCTTGGGAACACAAGCAGAAATACCGCTTATTTTTATACTTTCTGCTTTAAAGAAAGCCATTAGGATTTATATCCTTTTACAACATTGAATAAATCTTCAATAGTTTTCGATTTTCGGATATCATCCCCTTTTATGGTGATGTCATATTCATCGTCTATCATTGCGATAATTGACAACGCAATCATTGAGCTCCATTCATCCAGATACTTGAATTCTGTATCTGCTCTGAATTCACTTGCGTCAGTATTGTCAAATAGATCCGTAAATTTCCCGATAAATTCCTGCAATTCCATGATAATTTCTCCTTGAATGAATAAATCAACATTTCCAAAACGCATACTATTAAACGGCCTTTCGATTTCTGGTATAAGGGATACTCCTTCTTTTATAATACAAGGGGCAGACAGCTGTTTTATTATACCCAACAAATTTTTTCACCAGGATTTAGCATTTTTTTATATGAATATGGCAATAACTGACATAATTCATTTAAAATTTTCATCCTGTTCTATATGCTCCAACACATCAAACAAATCGATATTCGGAGTCGTATGGGGATTTATTGTCTCTTTTTCAAGAAATTTATACAGCTTTACAGTATTGTATATTTTGTCCCGAATGGGGAGGGGGGGTAGTATGTTTTTTAGCATTTTCATAATACCCTGTCAATTTAGCAATAATATATGCAACATTTTCTTCTTTCATTCCATAATATATCGGCAAACGCAACAATCGTTCACTTTCTTTGGTAGTCCATTTATCGGCGCCGAAAAAAAATCCAAATCTCTGTCCCGCAGGCGATGAATGTAATGGGATATAATGAAATACCGATATTATTTCATGCTGTTTTAAGTAATCAATCAGGCTGCTTCGCTCTTCAACATCTTTTACTTTAATATAAAACATATGGGCATTATGTTGGCACTCTTGAGGAATAACAGGTGATTCGATAAATCCCTTTTGCGCTAATGGTTTCAAACTTTCATTATAATGATTCCATGTTTTTAGCCTGTCTTTATTAATTTTTTCAATATTCTGTAACTGCATATACAAATACGCAGCATTAAATTCACTGGGTAAATATGATGAACCTATATCCACCCAGGTATATTTGTCAATCTGACCACGCCAGAATTTACTCCGGTTAGTACCTTTTTCCCTTATAATCTCTGCCCGCTCCACAAGGGATTCGTCTTGTATTAGCAAGGCCCCGCCTTCGCCACAGGATACATTTTTTGTTTCATGAAAAGAATAACACCCCATATCCCCAATAGAACCCAGCGACCTGCCCTTGTATGATGATCCAATACCTTGCGCAGCATCTTCTATTACCACTAGATTATATTTATTCGCAATATCAAGAATAGTGTCCATTTCACAAGAGACTCCAGCATAATGCATGGGAACAATAGCCTTTGTTTTGGTAGTAATTGCGGCTTCTATAAGGTTTTCATCAATATTCATGGTATCGGGACGAATATCGACAAAAACAATTTTTGCCCCCCGTAATACGAATGCATTTGCAGTAGATACAAACGTATAGGACGGCATAATAACTTCATCGCCGGACTTTATTTCCGCTAAAATTGCGGCCATCTCAAGGGCATGGGTACAAGAAGTTGTTAGTAAGGCTTGAACTGTTCCTGTATTTTCTATAAACCATCGGTGACAATCTTTGGTAAATGACCCATCACCACATAATTTTTTGTTCTCAAGAACAAGCTGGATATACTCCATTTCCGTTCCAAGATAGGGTGGTATATTAAAAGGTATCACATATCACTTCTTTAAAAGGATTCCGGTTTCCATAGGGACGGCCATGGGTCATCATTGTATAGCCCTTTTATGGACTTTATTCCATAATATTCCGCAATAGCGGTATTTGTCCATCCATCTCTCTCTTCCGCAATATCCTCTAGTCCATAGAGAGCAGTATGCCTATCGGTCGCTGGAATAGGCGCTTTTACGACAATATCCAAATTCCCTTTTTCTTTCTCGGTCATAATATATTCAATCCTATTTTGCCATCTTAAATATATACCAATGGTATTTCTTCCTGCCTTTACTACAGACAGTGATATAATGATTAAAGAAAAAAATGATAGCAGAAGCCAGTTTCTTTTGACGATCTGTGGTACTGTCCATCCAATATATTTCAAGATATTTCCCAATGTAATACCCAGAAATACAAAAACCATCAGGTAGGATCGATCGGGAAAGGTCGGCGATAATACCATCGAATAAGCACATGCCAAACCTGTCAACGCATAAAAGTAAACAAAAGGGTCAACCTTCTTTTTTTGGTGATGGACAAGCTCAACACCTAAAAATACTGAAATAAACAATATCAATAATCCATGATTGTGGATAAATCTTGAAGTAATACTAATAAACCTTGTTATCAATAATACAAGTAATTGTATACCCGCTCTCTTTTCTTCTCCAGTTATTTGCCTTATGACTTCTGCACGGGCATAATTTCCAGGGGCAGCAATGAGTAAAACAAAACCGGATAAAAATCCAATCGCTCCCAGAATTTCAAACAGGGATAGTTTTTCTTTCTTAAAAATTTTTACAAAGAAATATGCAATAAGTAAAAACAGAACAGCGGCACTGGAGTTTGGATTGCTCCATCCAGCGAGAATCCCTGAAAAGAGATATAAAATAGAAAAGGGAATATTGAGGTTATAATTTATATTATTACATTTCTTTCTGAGTGGAACCAGAAAAAATAGAATAGTTGTTGATGTCCATAAATAGGCACAACTACCGACAAGCCATAAAAAATTTTGTCCCCAGGCCGGAATCAAAAACCACAAAAAAACATTTATAAAACAGAAGATGATTGGATTAATTTTTTTCAAATTCCCGCATATATGGAACTGCATCAATAGTACAAAAAGGCAATATACAATTGTGTTGCTAATGTTAAAAGCATTTTTTCCTAAAATGAGACAGAACGATTCTAGGAAAAATGCAATACTTGAGCCTCCCCAGCCAAAATACATATTATATGCTGATATAATAATATCAGATGCTGAGTGTTTTCCAAGAGACATTGAATAATCATCCGCGATTAATGGCGTAAAAACATTTAATACAAAAAACAACACAATTATGAGAACCGAAATCACCCAAAAAATACGATTTGTGTTTTGCTTTGTTGCTTCCATCATTTAGTAATACTCCTTCTCAAGCCATTGTCTACAAACTACACCACATCAATAAAATTCTGTTCATTCTGATTAAAGAGGATTAAACCAGCAAGAACAAGAATTAAAGTACAACCCAGGCTGGAAAGGATCATTGTTTTGTTAACAGATGCAGCGCCAAAGAACCAGATCCTAAAAAGTTCTACTGGGGCACATACGGGATTGGCATAGGCAACCCATTGGAAACGTTCGGGAATTTCGGATAACGGATACACTATGGGCGTGGCGTACATGGCTAGTCCCAGCGCAAAGGACACAAGCTGTTTTAGATCGCGGTATTTGGTAGTAAGGGATGATATAATAATACCTGCGCCAATGCCAATGGCCGCAAGCCAAATAATAAGCAGGGGAAAAAGCGGAATATACCATGTCGGATAAACTGAAGTTCCGTTAATAAGGTGATAGGCATATAGTACTAAAAACATTACAAACTGCACCGCTATTCTAATGCCGTTGCTTAGCACATTGTTAATGGGTATCGTTAATCGTGGAAAATATACTTTACTAAATATCGCTGCATTATTAATAAAAACATTGGAGCCGTCGTTAAAGCAGCCGGAAAAAAAAGTCCAGAGCATGGTTCCCGAATAGTAAAAGAGGGTAAAGGGAATTCCATTGGTACCAATATTTGCAAGCCGGCCAAAAACAAAGGTATACATAACGGTAGAGATAAGAGGGTTGATAACATACCAAATTGGTCCCAGTATGGTTTGCTTGTACTGGGTTGTAAAATCCCGTTTTACAAAGAGAAAAATAAGGTCCCGGTAGCGTATTAGTTCCCGTATCTGGAGATCAAAGAGTTTCCTCTTGGGAGTAATTATTAATGACCAGTTTTCATCTGCCATTTGAATACTACTTTGTTCTTAAAGGGTATACCGGAAACTGCCGCTTATGGTAATAGCAAGGGTAATGCTAAATGGCCTATTTTCCTTGTCCATATTATGGTGATAGTAGGTTCCATCCCTGCTTCCCAGAGCCATGGGAACTGTCAGGGTTGCGGTTAATTGATCCTTGTGCCGTATACTTATTCCCGGCATGATCCATGCGCTTTTTTCTTTAAAGGCATAGAGGCCCTGGCAGAAAATCCGCATACCAAAAAAACCAGGGCGGAAGATAAGAGTTAAAGCGGTGTTAAGGCCTTCAATCAAGAAAGGGGCATCCTCTTCCAGGGTATCCGACTTGGGCCGCCACCACTGCGACTGTTTCTCTCCATTATAAAATGCTTCGCCGTTTATGCTTAATTTTCCGTTAAATAAATCCTGTACAAAACCAATATTACCCGAAAGCGTTAGATCGTCCCAGGTTTCATAGGATACTGCCGCTAATCCTTCGGTATAGAGTTCCGTATTACCCAGGGTAGTTTTTAATGATATAAAAAACCTCAGGGGTGTTTTATGATAATAAAAAGTCCCCGCATCAATGTCCACCAATTCAAAGGCCAGGTTGTACTTGATACCATAGGCAAATTCTTCAAATTCCGGGGATCCGGTATTTTCCATGTACCCATAACGGGTCATAGCCAAAAGCTGTAAACCGCCAATACCTATGGGTATATCCAATTTTGCCAGGTAGGAATCGCCGACATTATTGGTATCTGTTATAGAGTCCGGAATACGGGCGGGCAGGTTGGTAAAAGGATAATTTGGCGATATACCCCATGCGACTTCGCAAAGACCGGCTCGCAAAAAAGCTATCCAGCCAAAGTTATAGTCAAAGTAAAATTCTTTTAGAGCAAAAATTTTGCTGTCAGGTACCGAAAAAGAAAACGCATTCCAAACCCTAAAGTACTGGGTTAACTGGAAGTCCATGGAAAGCAGGGCTTCCAGTTTGGCTCCCAGTACATAAACATAGTCCCTATCACCCTCATACCAGGGCGTTTCGGTCCAGCCCGGTGAAAAACCGCCCAAAAAGTTATAACTTGCTTCTATAATTACCCTGTCCCGCATGGTCGGTATGGCAGGTTCCTGGGGTTCTTCTACAGTGTTGATGCCATTTTCGCTGCCGGGATTTTCAAATAAACTGTCAATATCCCAGTTTGTATCGGCTTCCTGAGCCGGGAGAATCCTTCTATTATTACATAGAACGATTCCCCAAAAGAGAAAAAGAAAAAGCAGGCATTTTTTCAACGGTTAACGGATTCCAGAAAGGTTTTTGAAAAAATTGAATCGGCCAATTTCCTGAAAGAAGGTTTGGTAATAGTTATCTGGGTCCGTTCGTTAATAAAAGTCCCGTTAATGGAGGCTCCCCTAAGGGCATCTACAAAGAGTATCTGTTTTGGTACATAACGTCCGCCGATAAACCAATAATCGGTAATGGCGCTGGTCCGCAGAAGCTGGCCGGAAAGGCTGTAATCCTCGGTTTTGCGGACCAGTCCTTCTTCACTAATCCAGACTTTCATTTTTGGGTAGGTCATGCCGGTACTGGATGCTTCCAGGCTAAGCACCCTGCATTTTAAACTGCCCAATACGGCATCCGCACCGGAACTTATCCGGTAATCCTGGGCCAGGGTGGAACGGGTAAAATCGGAATTGCGGGCATTGGTATTCTGGAACCGTTCCTGGCTGGAGCTGGAATTAAAACGCCTGCTGCCCGGATCGTAAAACCATAGGGTTTTGCCCTGTTTCAGGTAACCCTGGCCTTTGTTTATTGCCGGTTCCATGATCACGATTACATAGGTTTCTTTGGTATCCCTGCGGAATACTCCTGCCACGGTTTTGGTTCTGCCCTGGCCGGGTTTTTCTTGTATAATCGTATACTCGGCAGAAAAATCCGCATCCATATAACTTGCTATATTGTCTGCCTGGCGGAGCAGATCAGCATCGCTTATTCCCCACAGGGGAAGGGTTAAGAACAGTAAGAGCAAAAGCGCGGTGATTTTTGAATAGATTTTTATCAGTTTCAAAGGGCGCCTCCTGAAAGCATTTCAGGCAGGGGATTTCTGGAATTGCGGAATATGGGGCCCCATATAGCCAAACCAAGCATACATCCAACTGCCGCTATGTTAACAACTATCGTACCAGGAAGGTAACGTGCGCTAAGCCTTCCGTTTTGTAAAAATACCTCAAAACCGGGAACCCAGGTAAAGGAAGTTCCGGAAAGTATCACATTAATAAGCAGGGCCAGAAAAAATCCCGCAATCATTGAAAAAAGCGCCATGGTAAAAATTTCCAGCTTAAAGATAAGCCGTACATCTGCTTCATAAAAGCCAATGGCCCGCATGGTTCCCGTTTCCCGTATCCGTTCGTGCAGTATAAGCCTGGAAGTAACAGCTGCGCTAACCATAATAATTGCCAGCATCATACTAAAAAGTACCAGGAACGCCAGATCAATGGCATCCATCACCTGGGCTGCCTCGGAAAGGTACACCGGCAGGGTAAGTAAAAAAGTAACTATGCCGCTTTCAATTTGTCTGTAGGCTTCATCAAAACCATCCCGGTCGTATACCAGCGGCCCGGTTGTTATCCGGGAAGACAATTCACGGTGCAGGGCTTCCCGCTTTTCTTTAATTCCGCTGCGGCTGGGAAGGAAAAAGCCAATAAGAGAACAATCCCCGTCATTAAAGCCAATAAGCCGGTTCAGGGTTAAGCGGGAGACATATACCTTGTAATAACCGAAAAAACTGGAATCTTCCACTATACCGGCTACCACAAAATTTCCGGTATTTTTTTCACCCAAGGTGGTTAAGGTTTCCAGAACCACACTGTCTCCCTGCCGGGCTCCCAGCTCCTGGGCAATAGGGGCGGAAAGCAGTATCGATTGATCATCTGTAAAACCCGGTTCCCCGGTATACAAAAGTTTTGAAAAATAGCTTTTTTCCCTTTCCCAGTCTACTCCAACCACATATTTGAGCGCAGCTTCGTTTCCGTTAAAGTAAATTGCTCCTTCCCGTCTTCCTGACCGGGTGGTTCTTATTGCCAGGGAACTGGTAGTAATGTTTACCGCTTCTGCGGCGGCAAAGATGGCTGTCATTTCGGTTTCAGTTAAATGGTCGGTGGAGGAACCGCTCTCGCGTCCATCGGCTACAATGTCCCCCGCATAGTGGGATTGGGCAGAAAAATAAAGACCTTCTTCCATGCCATCCTTAAGGGAACTGATAACCGTTACAACACCAAAACTAAAGGCCAGGGTAAGAAACAAAAAAAGGTAACGTCTCCGGTATGACCAAAGGTATTTAAACGATACGCTTAAAAGTACCGGCAGTTTCATCCGGGCCGTCATCCCAGCCGTACCGCTGTCACCGGATCAAAACGGACCGCCGTTTCTACCGGGTAAATCGAAGCCGCCGCCCCCAAAAGAAGGGCAATAGAAAAAGAGACCAGGGCTGTTAAGGGCAAAAATCCGATACGGAGTATCCTGCCTCCCAAGAGAGAAGCTGCCAGTTCATTGGGTATGGTGATGTTCATGGAATTGATCACAAAAAGAAACAGTGAACCCGCCAAAACACCGGTAATGCCGGCAA
>BNVB01000091.1 GCA_025997795.1 Spirochaetia bacterium
TTTTCCCTGCATCAAACGTTTCCAGATCGAAGGGTGGATTATGAACAAAGACTATACGCTCTTACCCGACGGTTCTACGGTACTGCACGGCGACACCCGGACTAAATTCAGCTTTACCATAAAGTACAAACCCAAGCCCCGGCTTAAGGTACTTGCAGAAACATTCAAGGCCCAGGATTTTAACCTTAAAGGAATTAAGGCCGGCGGTGTACGGCTTGCTGCCAAAGAAGCGCTGGCGGTGGAAGTTAAATGAGCGATACCGATGCTGTTCTTTTTTCCAATGAAGAACAAAAAGAAATAAGCGGAAGGATTGAAGCCGCTGCGGCGCGGGAACCTATTGTTCCCCCGGGACTTCCCGCCAGAAAAGAAGTTTCCCGCCGGGGGCTTTTTCCCCTTTTGGTAAATGCCGCTGCGATCCTTCTTTTGGGCGGCGGCATTTTCTTTCTCTTTTCGTTTCACAAAGCAGATACTGCGGAAATCCGGGATTCCGGAGCGGAACTGGGCATTACCGAACGGGCCCTTATCCAGGAAATTCGCAAAGAGGTAACACGCCAGTTAGCCGAAAAAGAAGCTGCCATCGAGACTATGAAAAACCGCCTGGCCGGTGTAGACGCGGAACTGGAACGGCTGGATTCACTGGAAGCCCTAAGCGATGAACAGCGGGCGGCCATGGAAGAACTGCGCCGCCAACAGGAAGAGTACCGCGGCAGCCTGGGCCAGCTCCAGACGGAGCGGGCCCAGATACTTGCAGAAGCGCGGAAGCGCGAAGCAGAGGCACACCAGCGGGAACTTAGCCTCCATGCCCGGCTGGAAGAACAGCAGGGGGTTCTGGAAAATCTTTCTGCCGCCAGCAGGGCAGAGATAACAGCCGCCCGGGAAGAACTGGCAAAACTTTCGGGGGAACAGGAAAAGGCCGTTCTGGTGGAACGGCAGCTTTCCGGTTATTATGCCGCTGTGTCCCGCCAAATCCAGGCGGGCCAGTACCGGGAAGTTTTGGAAAGTTTAGCTTCGCTCAAGGAATTTCTTGCCACTCCGGCGCTGGTAAACCTTAAAACTATCCAGGCCCGCAGGGACAGTGACGCTGCGGCTGTGGCGGCCCTTTCTGCCCTGGCGGCGGAAGCTTTAAAAGACGGCTCTGCCGGTATCGCCGGTGCGGCCATACCAGCGGCTGTTACGGATACTTCCGCTCCGCCGGCCGCCGCTACGGAAGCGGCCCTGCGTCAGCAGCTAGCTTCCCAGACCGCTGCCCTGGCGGAACAAAATGCAGCTCTGGCGGAACTGCAAAAAAATCTAACGGCTTTAGAGGAACAAAACGCCGCGGGCCGGCAAAGCCTTGCCGAGCGGGACCGCCAGCTGGAAAATCTCCGGACCCAGAATACCGCAAATCAGCAGACTATCGATAACCTGCAAAGAACTATTTCCAATATAACTGCCGCTTTGGGTAATTGAGCCAGTTCCAAAATCTGACATTTTGGAACTGTCTTTACTTTTACCGCTTCTTATTTGTGTCTAAAACGGAACGGGGTAAAAGCTACTCCGGTTTCGGTAAAAAATTTGCTGAAAAATTCATAGTATTGGAGCCGTACCACCTGTATGGCTACGATCATTCCTTCCAGAAGGATGATCATCACATTGCCCAATACAATGATAGTCAGAGAAATAAGGGGGCCCGCCGCCAGATTCCGTACCATCTGGGAAAGGGTAAAAACAATAAACGAAAGCACTGCATGGGAAAGGGCAAAGGCCCCTACCCTAAGGAAACTTACCGTATTGGAAATATAGGTGGAAGCGGATTCAAGAAGCTCTACAAAACCTTCCATAATAAACACCATGAGGCCGTGTTCCAGCACGGGCCGTTTCCCTGATACAAGCCGCCAGATAAGGGGGCCAAAGAAAATTAAAGACACCGGGAAAAAAAGGCCGATATAATCGAACCAGGCAAAACGGCCCCCCAGGATAATCCGCACAGCGATAGAAAGGGCGTACCAAAAAAGGAGCAGCCCCGCCAGTCCTGTTTTGGCAAAAAGGGCTTTTTCGTATTTTTTAAGGGACCATTGATTAACGATGTTGACAATAAGCCCCACGGAATTGAGCAGTACTCCCACGCCGATGGTAAAACCAAAAAAGTAAAAGAGCCGTTCGATGTTTCCCTTTTCGGGCATGAGGGCAAGGATCCGTTCCGGGGGCTCTCCGCTTATACTCAGCACCTTCATCACAAAACCAGAAACCCTCCGGGTAAGGGGAATAAGGATTTCTTCGTTGGTAAAAAATGCGCCGTTAAGAAGACCCATGATCATTGAAGAGATACCCACCGCCTTAAGGGGGGTAGAAAAATGCTTAAAGGAACCGAGGGCTTTTGTGTTTTTTGCCCCCACGGCAAAACCCAAAAAGAGCAGCACCAGCCCCTGGCCCAGATCGCCAAACATGATCCCAAAAAGCAGGGTAAAGAAAAACGCCACAAAGGGTGTGGGGTCCAGGGTACCGTAGAGGGGCGCGCCATAGGAAAATACCACCGGCTCAAAACCCCGGACAAAAGCGCCATGCCGGAGGGAAACGGGTACCTTTTCCCTTCCTTCCGCCACTTCTTCCAGTTCTTCGGGATTGTAGGAACGGATTGCCGTCCGGCCTTCAGTACGTTTTTGCAGTTCCCTTACCAGGGCCGCCACTTCATCGGCGGGAACCCAGCCGGAAATAACAAACACATTCTGCGTTCCCCGAAGGCGGCGCTTTAGGTCCTCCACTGCCTGGGCCATAAGCGAAGCGGCGCTTAGTTTTCTAAGGGAGGGACCGTATTCTTTTTTAAAAAGTTCTTTTTTTGCCGTTATAGCTGCCAGTTCCCGTTCAACAGCGGCTATCCGTTCGTTAAGACTTGCCAGCAATTCCCCAGGAATTCCTTTGTAACCTTCGGGAATGGAAATGGAAGCAAAGGCCGATTTTTTAAGCGCCGAATCCAGGGCAAAACGGCCTTTCCG
This sequence comes from Spirochaetia bacterium, assembly GCA_025997795.1. Classification (GTDB taxonomy): domain Bacteria; phylum Spirochaetota; class Spirochaetia; order Treponematales; family Breznakiellaceae; genus BNVB01. Next base: position 2,973 of record BNVB01000091.1, read on the forward strand.
CGAAGCCGCCGCCAGGATACGTCCCGTATCGTCCAAAGGAATAATTACCGCCCGGTCTGCAAGGCTTTCCCGCAGTTCTTCCTGACGGCGGGGATCGAGCCGGCCAACCCTAAGGGTAAGGTAACTCAGTTGATCCAGATCGGCAAAGGGAGCGTTGAGTTTTGAAAAAGCCTGTGCCTCGTTGGCGGTTTCTTCAAGTTTTTTCTTTTCTCCCAGCTGTTCGTTTTCCTCTGCGCTTAAACCCAGAATTGTTACTGTCAGCGTTGAAATAAGCTGTTCTTCCGCTTCACCGGGAAGTACCGTGTCTTCCTCGCTTTCTTCCGGCAGCTGGACCCCCAGGTACACAGCGGCAGACCGGAGCCGTTCCAGGTTTTCCCGGATATGGGCCGCTGTTCCGGCGCTGCCCGCATTGGAACCCTCGTCCGTAAAGGTATCCCGGTTTCCCTCTAAGGGGGAATTGGTAAAATGCATGAGTCCCCGGCGGCCCAGGTATTCGATTACCAGGTCCACGTCCCGGGCAAGGACGGTCATTTCAATCTGTTTCATCTTCCGGGGGCGGATCATAGGCTTTTCTCCAGCATTGCCAAAACATCCCTGCCCGTCATACCCATGCCGAGGCCTTCGGCATTGCTGGTCAAAAGATCCTCTTCAAACTGTTTAAGTTTGATAAAACAAAAAGGCGTATCCATGGAAGCGGGCCGTTGGCGAAAACTGCGGATGGTCAGGCGGTAAAGATATTCCGAAGCGGCATTTTGGAAATACCGAGGATCGGCCCGCCAGAGGCGTTCGGCGCCAAAACTGGCGGCGCCGAAAGCGGCGGGGCCAAAACTGGCGGCACCAAAACTGGCGGCGCCAAAAGCAGCGGTGGGATTAAGAAAGGCGGCCCGCTTCCAGCCATTCCAGGCTTCCCGGTTATCCAGGGGAAGTTCCAGGACCGCTTCCGCTTCGGCGCTAAGGCGGGGATTCCCTTCTATGGTGATAAGCCGGGCGGCTGTTTCTTCGCTGTTCATGCCATAGTAGGTACGGAGCCGAAGAATCCAGGAACAGTTACGGAGGGCAATTTCTTCGGTTATAATTTTTTCCGCCGCCATGCGGTCAGAAGGGCGGAGCTGCCCAAGGCTTTTCCAGAGCCGCCGGTAATAGTGGCGGTCCAGGGCTGTTTCCAGGGAAATTCCGTCAAATTCATCTTTGAGTTTTCCCTTGTCAATGAGGAATTCAAATTCGGTACCGTTTACCATGGCCGCAGGGTCGGGCCAGGTTTCAAAATGTACGGTACTAAAACGGCCCAGGGGAATAAAGTCCGGCTTTGTTCCGGCACTCCCGGCGGCGGCGGTACCGACAGAGCCGGCGCTTATAAGGGCCAGAGCGGTTTTAAGGTCCGCATATTCATAAACCCGCAGCAATCGAAGAAGAAATTCCGGCGGATTTTTGTACGAATCGACAATAGAAAGAATAGCCGCCACGGAACGGCGGGAAAGCCTCTGTTCCAAATCCGGAAGCAGTTCCCGTTCGGGCAGTTCCCTGGCATCGCCGGAAAAGATAAGCCGGTCCAGTTCTGAAAGGCGGCTTATGGGACGCAGGGCCGCGATACGCCGGCCTACAAAGGATTTACCGATAATCCCGCAGGCTTTGGCATACACATAGGCCCGTTCCCCGCCGCCCATTTATTTTTCTCCCAACAAAAGCGAATAGGCCAGGGCAGAAAAAGCCCCCTTATCCAGCGGCAGGGCATCAAGGCTTTGCCGGTATTCATCCAGGGATTGTTCATAACGGGCCTTAAGAGCCGTTTGTTCTTTGCCGTATTCAGCTTCAAGTTCCGCCACAAGACTTTGGTACTGTTTTTCATAAAGAAGCCGGTTCTGTTCTTCCGCCGCTTTGATCCGCCGGTCCGCCTCTGCCTGGGCATCGTCCACCAGCACTGCGGCGTTCGCTTCTATTTCCAGCAGATGCTGCAGAATGTTGGAATCTTCCATGGCCCACCTAAGCCTTTAGTCTAAAGCGGTAAGAATGCTCTCGTATTTTCTGATAATGCCGTTAACTGCGGCAGGATCGTTTTGGGCCGCCAGATCGGTAAAAAACTGCGGGTTTTGCAGCAGTTCCGCCAGCCGTTTGAGGATCCGCAGATGTTTTTCTATTTCTGTCTGGGGGGCGATGATCATAAAAAGGAGATACACCGGTTCCCCGTCCAGGGCATCGTAATCAATACCCCGGCGGGAAACACCCAAAAAGGCAGAGACCCGGTCCACGGCGCTGGTTTTTCCGTGGGGAATGGCGATGCCCTTTTGAATCCCCGTGGACATTTTCCGTTCCCGTTCCCGGATTGCCTCAAGGATTTCTTCCCGGATATTGAGGCGGGAAGCCTGGCAAAAAGCATCGGCAAGCTCCTCAAAGGCCTCATCCTTATCTTCCGCTTCCAGGCCGATTTTGATGAATTCGGGTTTGAAGAGCTCGCTCAAAACCATACTATTCTTCCGCAGTGCTGGTTTCCCAGCCGCCATCCTGCCCGGCGGATTGCTGCCGTCCCGCGGCTTCTACTCCTGTAGGTCCGGTATCCCGGTTAATAAGGGCCAAACCAAGGCTTAAAATAAGGAAAAGCGCCCCCAAAATAGAGGTAGCCCTGGTCAACACATTCCCCGACCGGGAACCAAAGGCGGAGGCGCTGCCCCCGGCAAAAATACCCCCAATGCTGTCCCCTTCTTCATTCTGGATAAGTACCAAAAGGACAAGCAGGATCGCCACCAGGATAAACACCACTAAAAGCAATATACCAAGCATTTCCATGAATAACCTCGATTAACTCAATTAAAATTGAGTATACCACGAAAAAAGAACTTGTTCAAGGGGAAAGCCGGTAAGACTTGAAAACCGCATTTGCATACGCATCGGACTAAAGTCCGCGATCTGTCCACAAAGCCCGGACATTAGCCCGCACTTTGTGGACAGACATTTACCGCGTTACCGTGTTAAAAAGCACGGATGGCACGGACACGACCTTGACCATTTGTACCAGTCTTGAAGTTTTCAACCTGAGAGCCAGTGGAGAATATCTGAACCCACGCGTACGTAGTATTCGTAGTACCCTCCGACGAAGAGCGGTAAAAACCACCATCCAGGTTAAAGTCTCTTATAAGTGTTTTGTTCTTGTGCATCTCGTTCAGTTCGTCCTTGCTGGGGAGGAACCAGTCGCTTTTGCCGCCGCCGCGGTACTCCCTGCATTTTATTGCCGCAGGAGCGGCCGCGTCTGCAGCCAGTATCACAGCGGTATTGGCTGCGCCTGTCCCAATACCGGTTAGTGTGCCGGGTATGGAAGTATCGGCAGAAGCCCACATAAACAGACCGCCTATTTCCGCCGGAGCCGCTTCAAGGTATTTCCATGTTCCACCGCCATACGTGCCGTCATCGACATAGAAAATTATCCCGCCGCCGGGGCCGCGGCTGCCGATGGTATAGGTGGTCTCGCCGCCTGCTCCGCCGCCGCAGGACAGAACCACGAGCAACATTGCTGCAAAAACCGCTCCTCGTAAAAACTGTACTTTCTTTTTCATTTCTTTACTCCTCTATAAATTTTTCCCTGCCGTAACAGGGTTTGAGACAAAAAGGGTTGAGTGGAAAAGGGTTCCTCTTTAGAGGAACCCGGGGTTCTGGCTTTAGAGGACAGCCGGGGTTCCTGTGGAAACCGGGGTTCTGGCTTTAGCGGACAGCCGGGGTTCCACTTTAGTGGAAACCAGGGTTCCGCTTTAGAGGAAAAGGGTTCCACTTTAGTGGAACCCAGAGATCTTGGGTTCATGGGCAAGTTCAGCGGGAAAAGAATTTTTGTTAAAGGGTTACTATGAGAGAGAGAGAGAGAGAGAGAGAGAGCAATTTTCGTGCCAAGTTACGGGCTTTCTCATAAATTTAATGCTAATTCATGAAAAAAGATATGTCAAGGGTTTTTCCTTGCTTGGAGGGCGAATTCGTGTTATTTTGTTAGAAAATGTGCCTACACGGGGAAATAATGCAAATTCCAAGGACGGCCAAGGCCTCTTCCCTCCGTTGGGGAAATTTGCTCCTTTTTATTCGCCGGGGGGGAGGGGGGGGGGGCGAATACCCCGTCCTTCAGGCTAAACTTGACCCACAAAACCAAAAATGAAGAAGAAAAACCGCGAAGGCGCCGAAGGCGACCAAGGAAGATGATGGACCTACCCCGAAGGTCTTCTCTTCTCCTTTGCGCGCCTTCGGCGCCATTGCGGTTAAAAAAATCTTAATCCCTAATTTACTATATGCTGATTTATGGGTCAAGTTTAGCCTGAAGGACGGGGTATCTGGATGGTTAAGCCTTCTGTACCGGCTTTTCCACCGGCGACTTTCCGAATGGGCAGGAAAAGGGTTATATTTAAGATAGGAGCGAAATATGGCATCAACGGAAGCAATAGGCGCAGGGTTGACTTTTGAGAAGGTCTGGGCAGCTTTAATGGAAAACAGAGAGCAGATAAAAGCAACCGACAGGCAAATGGAAGAGACCGCCCGGCGGATGGAACAGACTGCCCGGCAGATGGAAGAGACCGACAGGCAGATGAAGGAAACCGACAGGCAGATGAAGGAAACCGACAGGCAGATGAAGGAAACCGACAGGCGGGTTGGAGCGCTTACCAACCGTTTCGGCGAAATGGTTGAATACATGATCGTGCCAAACCTCGTAACAAAGTTTAATGAATTGGGCTTTGAATTTGAAAAAACTCACCGTGATACGGTAATCAAAGATCCAAAACATGATATTTTCACCGAGGTTGACGCTTTTCTGGAAAACGGCGATAAGGTAATGATCGTTGAAACCAAGACCAAGCCCAATATTGACGATATTAACGACCATATTGAGCGCATGGAAAAACTGCGCAGATATGCGGATTTACATGATGATAAACGGAAATATTTGGGTGCTATTGCCGGTGTAGTCTTTGGCGATAGTGAGAAAACG
>BNVB01000092.1 GCA_025997795.1 Spirochaetia bacterium
CCGGAAAGACAATCCAGGATATGCTGATAAGGCCGGGTAGAATGAGGATTCCGTACAATGATCGCTTCCCCGGCGTTTGCCGCCCGGATGCAATCAGGAATAATCCGGTTTTCGGAATAATCTCCGCCACCTATCACATTGCCTGAACGGGCGGTGGATAGGGCAGGGGAGTCTTTGTCTGCAAAAAAGGAATTTTTATAACTGTATGTTACCAGTTCGCTGCAGGACTTGCTGTTTGAATAGGGGTCTAGCCCGCAAAGGTTTTCATTTTCCCGGTATCCCCAATGCCATTCCCTGTTTTCATATACTTTATCGGTTGTTACATTCACAAAGGATTTAACAGACGGGGTACGCCGTATCGCTTCAAGTATATTAACTGTTCCCATAACGTTTGTTTCATAGGTGAGCACCGGTTCACGGAATGAACGTCGTACCAAGGGCTGAGCCGCAAGGTGAATAATTATCTCCGGTCTTATTTCCTGGATTGATTTGATAAGTAAATCACAGTTTCGAATATCGCCGATTATAGAATCTATCCTGCTTCCAATTCCGGTTTGTTCATATAGAGAGGGATTAGTCGACGGTTCAAGAGCATAGCCTGTAACGTTGGCGTCGGCGTAGAGCAGAATATGACACAACCATGTTCCTTTGAATCCGGTATGTCCGGTAATAAATATTTTTTTGTTTTTATAAAAATCAAGCAATGTTTTTTGACCACAGCGCCCATGGCGCTTTTCCTTCAACCCACATTTTTGTCAATTCATTTTTTTCTCTTAGTGTATCCATTGCCCTCCAGAATCCGCTATGTTTATAGGCGGCCAGTTGATTTTCCTGGACCAATTGCTGTAAAGGTTCCTGTTCCAGGATGGTGGCATGCCCGTTTTTCAAGTAAGGAAAAATACCGCTCTCCATGACAAAAAAACCTCCGTTAATCCAGGAATTATCTCCTTCCGGTTTTTCATGGAAAGAACCAACAGTCCCATCGGAATTTACCAGTATAGCGCCATATTTGCCCTCTGGCTGTACAGAAGTCAAGGTAACAATTTTTCCTGATTTTTCATGGAAATTAAGTAATTCAGGTATGTTAATATCACTTACGCCATCGCCATAGGTAAGCATAAAACGCTCATTGCCCAGAAAATTCTTTGCGTCAAGGAGTCTGCCGCCGGTCATATTATTTTGCCCTGTGTAGAGCATGGTAACTTTCCAGGGTTCATTCCGGTGATTATGAATTTCAACAGCGTTGTTTGACATATCAACCGTGATGTCGGAATAACGGGTATAATAATTGATAAAATAGTCTTTTATAATATGGGATTTGTAACCGGTTAATACGACAAAATCATTAAACCCCCAATAGGAATAAATTTTCATAATGTGCCAGAGTATTGGCCGTCCACCTATTTCTACCATGGGTTTGGGACGCAGTTCTGTTTCCTCTGAGAGACGTGTTCCGTAACCTCCGGCAAGAATTACTACTTTCATTATACTGTTTTCGTTTGCCATTGAATTTTTGGACGAAAAATACCACAATACCCTTCTGTAAATTTTTTGATGTTTAGCTTCAAAGAAGGCACATTATCTCTTGGTGCGAGAATCCATGCGATATTAAACAAATGAACTGTCATTTCAATGATAAAACTTCCACTATTAAAAATATGAATAGGAATTTGTGAAAAAAGATGATTTTTCCCTTTCACCAGAGCAGGCGTATTTTTGTTGAATATATCATTAGAACCGGAATAATACAATAATGTACCTTCTTCATTATATATTGAATATCCAATCATTAGAGCAGGATCTAATATCTTTATTTCACAAACTATATGGATATAAACATCCTCATTATCACTATTGATTGTTTTCTCAATTATATTCCCATTATTGTCACCGATAAAGAACTCAAACGGCATATAATACAGATTGTCGGCACATAACTTATTTACATTTGTCCAAGAGGAGTTTTTGCTTATATCATCAATATGCAAATAAAAGTTTATTACATCTTGTATATTGCCAGACGCATACGCTATTTTTCCCCTTTCCAATACAAATCCTGCATCACATAGATTTTTTACTGCTCCCATATTATGACTTACAAACAACACGGTCCGACCCTGACCGGTACTCAAGTCCTGCATCTTCCCCAAGGCTTTTTTCTGGAATTCTGCGTCTCCAACCGCCAATACTTCGTCCGCAATAAGAATATCACTGTCCAGATGGGCTGCTACCGCAAAGGCCAGACGAACGTACATACCGCTGGAATAGCGCTTTACCGGAGTATCAATGTGGTCCTTAATCCCGCTAAAATCAATAATCTCGTCCAGTTTTTGGTCAATCCGGCGTTTTTTCATTCCCAGAATAGCGCCATTAAGGTATATATTTTCCCGGCCTGTTAGTTCACTGTGGAATCCTGTTCCAACTTCCAGAAGGCTGGCAATTTTGCCATTTATTTTGATGGTACCTTCGGTAGGTGCAGTAATGTGGGAAAGGAGTTTTAACAGAGTGCTTTTTCCGGCACCGTTTTTTCCGATTATACCAATACGGTCGCCCTGTTTAATATCAAAGCTGATATCTTTTAACGCCCAAAAGTGATCTTCATTGATGGAATACTTATTTTCTCCGATTTTAGAGTGGGGGTCTTCTTTTCCAAGCTTCAATGCAAACCATGTTTGAATATCTCGAAAGAGCGTACCATTATTGATGACCCCAAGATGGTACTTTTTTGAGAGATGCTCTACTCGTATTGCTATCTCAGACATTTCAATATTTTGAACAATAATCATTTACCTTGATTATTATCTCTATAAGCATAGGAGTATACTGCAAAACTTTATTAAAAAACTTTTGTATTTCTTTTATTTGGTATTCATGTACAATACTGTTTCTTAGATCTTTAATATTATGCAGCAGCTCAGCAGATTGAACTATTCTGCGTTTTTCGGCGCGGTTCATTATATCAATGATAGTACCGATATCTTCAGACTCTACAGTGTCAATACTTCTCAATACTTTATTCACCAGCATATCTGTTGTTCGGGAATATCGGGATGTTAAAACTTCAAGTTTATCAAATTCCTCAAGAGAATAATTATCTTTTTCTCCAATCGTTTTGGTTTGCTCATAAGACCGCTTTACCCAATCGGCGCTCAAATTAAGGGTATCAAGATTTTCCCGCAGTACATCTATGTGCAGTTTGTTCATTGTAATTTTATTCCTTCTTCCATAGCCAGCCTAAAAAATGCCTCTTGGCCGTCTTTTGAGGTAACAATATCTATTTTTTGATCGCCGATTTTGTTACAAATAAACCGTCTTATCTGTATTTTTTGCATTACATCCATGTTTATTTCTTTAGAAAGAATAGCAATATCAATGTCACCGCCTTTTTTGCTGTCATCTGTGCGGGAACCAAAAAGCCAAATACCCGCATCAAGGTCCACACTCTTTACTGAATCAATAATAGCGCTTTTTTCATACTCAGAAATTCTCATGTTCTCTTTTCGTTAAAAAATCATTATAAACTATCTTTATGCCTTTTTGAAATGGTGTCCAACTATTATAACCCAGTGCCATTAAACGAGAAGTATCACATAGTTTCCGTTGTGTTCCATTGGGTTTTGTGATATCCCAGCAAATTTTACACATAACGGTTGGATCGGCATCAATAACCGAAAATTCCTGATCGTACACGACGTCACGTATTGTTTCTGCAAGTTGTCTAATACTCAATTCCTGTCCGCTTCCAATGTTAATAAAATCACCAGCTTCATTTCGTAAATCATGTGCGTTACAATGTTCCATAAGAGACACCAGAACATTTGCAAGATCATCACTGTATAAGAATTCCCGTAAAGGTGTACCATCTCCCCATAAAACAACTTCTTTTTTCCCTAAGATTTTTGCTTCATGAATTTTTTGTATCATTGCCGGTAATACATGTGCGTTTTCCGGATCGTAATTATCCCCAATGCCGTAGAGATTTGTTGGCATGGCAGATAAAAAATTAGTTCCGTATTGTTTATTATAGGTACTGCACAGTTTTATTACGGCAATTTTTGCAACAGCATAAGCTTCATTAGTTGATTCCAGAGGTCCGGTCAAAAGATATTCTTCTTTTAATGGCTGTAGAGCCATCTTTGGATAGATACAGGAAGACCCAAGATTGAGCAGTTTTTTTACGCCTGCTTTGTATGCAGCATGGATTACATTAAATCCAATCAGCATATTTTTATAAATAAAATCAGCAGGATATGTTGAATTTGCTCCAATGCCCCCAACTTTCGCTGCGGTCAGAAAAACATATTCCGGTTTTTCATTGGTAAAAAAAGATTCCACTGCCGGTTGATTTATTAGATCAAGTTCGGTATGGGTCTTTGTAACAATATTGGTATACCCATTCTCTTTTAGATTTCTAAACAGCGCGTTTCCTACAAGTCCCTTGTGTCCAGCGATATATATTTTGGCATTTTTATTCATGATAGTTTTTTATTACATATCCGCCTTTACGCAGATACTCTTCTTTTTCCGCAATTTTCATATCATTCTGGACCATCATTTTGATAAGTTCCGACAAGCTGACTTTTGGTTTCCAGCCAAGTTTTTTTAGAGCTTTAGCCGGATCGCCCTTTAGTTCATCAACTTCTGCGGACCGGAAATAGCGGGGATCTATTTCTACCAATATCTTACCAGAAGCTGCGTCTATTCCTTTCTCGTTACGACCGTTGCCTTCCCAGCGGAGTTCAATCCTCGCTTCCTTAAAAGCCATACTGATAAAATCCCGTACTGTTGTGCTTACACCGGTAGCCATAACATAATCATCCGGTGTTTCCTGTTGTAATATGAGCCACATAAGCTCTACATAATCACCGGCAAATCCCCAATCACGCTTTGCATCTATATTACCCATGTAAAGTTTTTCCTGAAGGCCAAGTTTTATCCGTGCGGCAGCCCGGGTAATTTTACGGGTAACAAAGGTTTCACCGCGAATCGGACTTTCATGGTTAAAAAGAATACCGTTACAGGCATACATATCATAAGATTCACGGTAGTTTACAACAATCCAATAGGCATAAAGCTTTGCCGCAGCATAGGGACTGCGGGGGTAGAAGGGGGTAGTTTCCTTTTGAGGTATTTCCTGTACTTTACCAAAAAGTTCACTGGTAGAAGCCTGATACAATCTGACCGTTCTTTCAAGTCCGAGGATACGAATAGCTTCCAGCAGGCGGAGGGTTCCAATGCCGTCTGTATCGGCAGTGTATTCGGGAACTTCAAAAGATACCTGGACATGGCTCTGGGCGCCAAGGTTATAGATTTCATCAGGCTGAATTTCCTGGATAATTCTGATTAAGTTTGAAGTATCTGTTAGATCTCCGTAATGAAGAAAAAAATTTCTGTTCTTCTCATGTGGATCCTGATAGAGGTGATCAATTCTTTTGGTATTAAAATTTGAAGAACGGCGTTTGATGCCATGAACTTCATAATCTTTTTTTAGGAGAAATTCTGAAAGATACGCACCGTCTTGTCCGGTAACACCGGATATAAGAGCTTTTTTCATATAAAGTCCAGAATTTTCAATTTGTTGCTTAACCCCTGCCACAGTAATGCCATTTTTGACAGACCATGTAAGACGTTCCCGCCAGAGATTATCTTTTCTAGTTCCTGTTCATTCATATTTGCGTCTATCTTTCAAAGACAATAAATAACTATTCCAGAAACAATGAATCCAAGCCCAATTATCTGATATCTCATTATCTTCTCTTTTAGTAAAAAATAACTAAATAATGAAATAAAAACATACCCCAAGGATTCATAAACGGCGCCTAAGGATAAAGGAATTATCCTTAACGCATAAATACTTAAAAATGTACAAATCAACAAGAGTACATAGGCAAAAAAAACAAAAGTATTCAAATATGTTTGAATACCCTTTTGTCTACTGTTCAAAGCGCTCTTTTTCATTAAAATTTGTGCAACAGAAGCAAGGAAAACTCCGAAAATAAAAACGCAGCTATATATTGCCTTTTCCATGATCAATCTGTATAAAAATAAATATACCTGATAAAATAAATATCAGGCCGATAATCATATTAATCTTGATTTTTTCCTGAAAAAATAAAATTCCCCACAAGAATCCCCATGCAACAACAATTCCTTTATTGGAAACTGCAATAACAAGCGGAATTCTTTTCAATATTTGCTGCCATAGAATAGCATATATAAATAAAATAATAATTGACAAACTATAAAACACTAGAAATGAAAATGAAAACAACGCTTGATTTGACGCAAGTTTTGAAAAAATACTTCCTAATGAATAAATAAAAAAAGCACTATGTAACAGCAGAAAATATTTATGACTCACCGCGAACTATCTCTTTAATAACATATTGTGGAGCATTATTTATGGTAATGTATATTCTTCCTATGTATTCACCTATTAATCCCAATAGCAGCATAAGTACTCCGCCGACAAACAATATGGCAGCCATCATTGAAGTATAACCCAAGACCATGCTGGGATTAATAATCTTTTTTACAATCAAATAAATACTATACATAAATCCCATAAACGATATACAAAATCCTAATAATGATGCCATACGAAGCGGTTTTACCGAAAATGCCGTAAAACCATTAAGCCATAGTGCTAACAATTTCCCGAAAGTGTAACCCGATTTACCAATTATGCGTTCTTGATGCTCTATTCTTGCATTGGTTATATTTTTTGTTATTCTTAAAACAAGTCCTCCAATATTTGGATATGGACCTTTGTAGGAAAGCAATTCATCTATAACATATTTTCTGACAACAAAAAAACTGTTGAGTCTGAGAGACTTTGGTTTTCCCAAAAGAATATTTGCCATGGTATTATTTATATCACTGCCAATATTTCTAAAAGAATCATGCTTTTTTCTGAATAAGCGGCAAAGACCGCATCATAACCTTCGTTAAGTTTATCCACTAATGTAAATACTTGTGATGGCGATGTCTGACCATCGTCATCCAGGCAAACAATAATGCTGCCTATCGTATAAGAAAATCCTGCCATGAGCGCGGCATGTTGCCCAAAGTTCTTCGAAAGATTGATAGCCGTTATGTTGCTGTATTCCTGGGCAAGCGAAAAAATAACAGCCCAGAGATTATCTGTAGAACAATCATTAATAAGTACAATTTCAAAATCATATTGTTTATCCGACATTACTGTAAAAATATTATTTACAACATTTTCTATTGTTTGTGACGAATTATAACAGGGGATAACAAAAGATAGTTTATTTTGTGTCATTCGATTTTTATTTCAGACATAAAAAAATGTTAATCAAAATATTTTTTATATTTATTTCGTTGTTTAAAATAATTATCTCTGGTTATAGTTAGTAATACACACTTTCTATCTTGGGATACTGTTATATCTGCGCCTAATCCCTTATTAAAAGCAACTGCACGTTTATTATCTGAAACGATCTGTCCATACATATAATCAAGTTTGAGTTCTTCAAAAACAAAATCATGATGACAAAAAGACGCGCGAATGGGTACGGGGCTATTTAAATACTCATCTTCATAGATAAACATACCACTTTCACCACATTTTTCCTTCATATCAATGTCTTTTATATTAGTCAAGCCTATTTCTTCATTATTATGCTCTATGATCCAATAATAATTTAAATCATTGTTAATTTTATTAAACCATTCCAACTGCATCTCGGGGGTAATATAATCCTTAAAAAACATATATTGAGAAATTTTCGGATCATTCCTCCATTTACGAACTAATTCTATCTTTTCAAGAGTTAACCGTTTTAAAGTA
>BNVB01000093.1 GCA_025997795.1 Spirochaetia bacterium
TGTACTTGCGGATATCCACCCGTTCCTGATCGGAAAGGGCCCTTGCCTTGGGAGTGGGCCTGACGTTGAAACCAAGGATAATAGCGTTGGACGCTGAAGCTAAATCAACATCCCCTTCGTTGATTGCCCCCGGCAGCGCCTGGATTACATGGACCCGTACTTCGTTGTTGGAAAGTTTTTCCAAACTTGAGCGGAGCGCTTCTGCGGAACCCTGTACATCGGCTTTGATGATTACCTTAAGTTCCTGGATGGCCCCATCGCTGATCGTCTGGTGGAAGTTATCCAGGGTAATTTTACGGATATGTTTGGCATCCTCAAAACGTTTAAGTTCCTGGCGTTTGCCGGAAACGCCCCGGGCGTTCCGTTCATCCTCCACCACCTGGAGTGGATCTCCGGCGTTGGGAATACCTTCAAAACCAAGGACTTCCACCGGCATGGAGGGTGTGGCGCTTTCTATTTTTTCGCCCTTGTCGTTAAAGAGGGCCCTGACCTTGCCGGGCCAAATACCCGCCACAAAGGAATCCCCCACTTTAAGGCTGCCCCGTTCGATAATCACTGTGGCTACCACGCCGCGGCCATGATCGATCCGGGATTCAAGGACTTTGCCTTCTGCGCTGCGTTTATAGGCGGCTTTAAGATCCAGAATTTCCGCCTGTAAAAGAATTGCATCAATAAGTTTGTCGATGCCTTCTTTTTTGAGCGCCGAAAGTTCCACAAACATGGTTTGGCCGCCCCAGTCTTCGGGCATAAGGCCCAAGTCGGAAAGCTGGCTTTTTACCTTGTCGGGGTTTGCTTCCGGTTTGTCGATCTTGTTGACCGCCACGATGATTGGCACATCCGCTTCTTTGGCGTGGTTAATGGCCTCAATGGTCTGGGGCATAACGCCGTCATCGGCGGCTACCACCAGAATTACAATGTCCGTTACCTGCGCGCCCCGGGCCCGCATGCGGGTAAACGCTTCGTGGCCGGGGGTATCAACGAAGGGGATGTTGATTTAGCTTCAGCGTCCAACGCTATTATCCTTGGTTTCAACGTCAGGCCCACTCCCAAGGCAAGGGCCCTTTCCGATCAGGAACGGGTGGATATCCGCAAGTACAATGTTATCTACAAAGCGGTAGAAGAGATGCAGCAGGCCCTGGAGGGTATGCTTAAACCGGATACCAAAGAAGAAGTTATCGCCTCGGTGGAAGTTCGGGATACCTTTAAGGTTCCCAAAGCGGGTACCATTGCCGGTTGTTATGTCCTTACCGGTACGGTCAAACGGAGCGCCCAGGTCAACCTTATCCGGGAGGGTATTGTTATCCATACCGGAAAGATCAGCAGCCTTAAGCGCTTTAAGGACGATGCCCGGGAAGTGGCGGCCGGTTTTGAGTGCGGTATCGGCCTTGATGACTTTGACGATGTTAAAATCGGGGATCAGTTCGAGGTATTTGAGATTATCGAAGTGGCCCGGAAATTAAGCAGCGCCGCCGCAGTCCAACAAACTCCTGCCGCCGGAGGACCGGCCAGCTGATGCCGTCCTTTCGAACAGACAGGGTAGGGAACCTTATCCAGGAAAAAATCGGCGAACTTATTGTAAGCGGTAAAGTAAAGGACCCCAGGGTAGATTCATTTCTTTCCGTTACCCGGGTAACTGTTTCCCGGGATCTTTCCTATGCGGATGTTTTTGTCTCAAGTTATAAAACCGGGGCGGGACTGGCCAAGGGAGTAACGGGACTCCAGAGCGCCGCAGGTTTTATCCAGTCCCAGCTTGCCAAATGTATGCATATCCGCAGCACCCCCCATCTTCGTTTTCACGAAGATTTGGGTGTCCGCGAAGGTTTTGACCTGATACAAAAAATTGACGGCCTTGTGCAAAACCAAACAATTCCCGCCGGGGAAAAAACGGATACGCCCTAGCGCTATGACCGGCTGCCTTTTGATCGACAAAAAACCCGGTTTTACTTCCTTTGAAAGCCTTTTCCCCGTTAAAAAAGCGCTGGGCACCGGCAAGGTCTGCCATACCGGCACCCTGGACAAATTTGCCGGCGGCCTTTTGATTATACTTACCGGAAGGGCAGTAAAACTTTCCCCCTGGTTTACCGGCTGTGATAAAACCTACCGGGCCCTTTTCCGTTTTGGCGAAGAAACGGACACCCTGGATCCGGAAGGAACGGTGATCGCCTCCGCTCCCGTTCCATCCCGCCAAAGACTGGAAGCGGCCTTTCCCGCTTTTACCGGAACCATCGAACAGGCGCCGCCCCTCTATTCGGCAATCCATGTAAACGGCCGCCGGGCCCATGAACTGGCCCGGGAGGGAAAAATCGTGGAAATGAAAAAACGCCCCGTTACCATCCACAAGCTAACACTTCTTTCCTGGGATCCGCCCCATGCGGAACTGGAAATCCACTGTTCCAGCGGAACCTATATCCGTTCACTGGCAAGGGACCTTGCCCAGGCGGTAAATTCCCGGGCCCACCTGCGGGAGCTGGTACGAACCAGGGTAGGGAATTTTTCCCTGGACAGCGCCCTGACTATTGAAACCGGTTTCAGTCCTGAGCTTACTGCAAAAATCCGCTCAAGTCTTTTGCCCCTAAACCAGGAACTTTTTGCCAGACTGGGTATTAGAGCTATAACGGTAGATGAAGCGGCGGCCGGCATCCTTTCCCACGGCGGGGATCTTCGCTCCATACTGGCGGACTCGATTTCCACTAAAGTTGGAAATCCAGTTTCCGCTAAAGCTGGAAACTCGATTTCCGCTAAAGCTGGAAATCTGGCGCTTTTTGGGCCTGCCGGGTTTGCTGCGTTAATCGAAAAACACCATGAAAAATGGAGCTATGGTTTTGTCATGTCAGGGGATATCCAAAATGCCGGTAAACGGGGCAGCAATGCGGCAGATTAACTGGGACGACCTTGGCGCTTGCTTAGAGGCTTCCTCTTTAGAGGACAGTCGAATTTGCCGTAAAAGCGCCCTTACCATCGGGGTTTTTGACGGTATTCACCGGGGGCACCAGGCTCTGTTGAGCGCTATTACCGGTAAAAAACCGGAGCTTATTCCCGTGGTAGTCACCTTTCGGGAAAACCCGAAAAAACAGCACTTTTCCGGGTTTTCCGAAAAAAGCGGGGAAAAACCGGATGATATCTGTGGTTTTAACGAAAAAATGACCCTGTTGGAAGGTTTTGGGGTGGAGCTTTGTGTGATCATTGACTTTTCAGAAAATTTCAGTACAATGTCGGGAAGGGTCTTTGTAGAGACCCTTAACCGGTATCTGCATCCTGAATATATCGCCCTGGGGATGAATTTTCACTGCGGATACCGCCGGGATACGGATGCCCAGGGCTTTAAAGCCCTGGCGGAAAACCTGGGAATTACCGCGGATATTATCGGCCCAATCCTGGAAGGGGGGGCGCCGGTTAGTTCCAGCCGGGTAAGGGCAGCCCTTAAAGCGGGACGTTTTGACGAAGCGTCACTGCTTTTGGGAAGAGAGGCAGCAAGGAGTGTATAATATATGGCTTTAACAAAAGAAGAAGTAACTTCCACCATCACCAAGTTCGGTAAAAACGAAAAAGATACCGGCGCTTCGGAAGTTCAAATTGCCCTGTTAACCAAACGGGTAAATCAGTTAACGGAACATTGCAAACAGTTCAAAAAGGACAAATCAAGCCAGCGGGGACTTTTAATCCTGGTCGGCAAACGCCGCCGGATGTTAAAGTATCTGCAGCGGGTGAACCTGGAAAAGTACCGGGCCCTCATCAAAGAATTAGGCCTGCGTAAATGATGCAGACGGTAACCCACACCATAGCCGGTAAAGAGCTTATCCTCGAAACCGGCAGGATCGCAAAACAGGCCAACGGTTCTGTTTTTGCCCAGTACGAAGGTTCCGCAGTTATCGCCACAGTTTGTTCTTCCTCGGGTTCTGTGGAAGGGCTGGACTATGTGCCCCTGACGGTGGAGTATAACGAAAAATATTATGCCGCCGGAAAAATTCCCGGAGGTTTTATCAAACGGGAAAGCCGGCCCAAGGACAAGGAAATCCTTGTCTCCCGGCTTATTGACCGGCCCATGCGGCCCCTCTTTGACAAAAGTTTTGGCCGGGAAATCCAGGTGGTACCCACCACCGTTTCTGCAGACCAGACCAACCCGCCGGATATTTTGGCTATCATCGCTTCTTCCGCTGCGGTTCATATTTCGGATATTCCTTTTAACGGCCCCATCGCCGGGGTTAGGGTTTGCGCCCTGGATGACAAACTTGTTGTTAATCCCACTTATGAGGAAATCGAAAAATCCCATATGGAAATTGTGGTAGCCGGTACTAAAGACGGGATCACCATGGTGGAAGGCGGCGCCCGGGAAGTAGACGAAGAACTTATGGTGCGGGCCCTGGAAACGGCTCATAAGGTGATTATCGAACTCTGCGAATTGCAGGAAAAATTACGGCAGCTAGCAGGAAAGGAAAAACTTCCCCTGGTTCCCGATACTCATGTGCTGGAAAACCGGGAAACCATGTATAACGAGGCTTATCCCCGGCTGGAAAAGGCCTGTTTTGAACCCACCAAGGAAAAACGGCATGACGCTATAAAGGCGGTTAAAACCGAATTTGCGGAAAAATATGCAGCCCAGCTTGAAGATGAATTCCAGCAAAAACTTTTTGACGCCCTTTTTGAGGATATACAGTACAAAATACTCCGGTCCTCGATCCTTGATAAGGGCAAACGGGTAGACGGCCGGGGTACCGAAGATATCAGGCCCATTAGCTGCGAAATAGGCCTTCTTAAACGGACCCATGGTTCGGCCCTCTTTACCCGCGGCGAAACCCAATCCCTTGTGGTAACTACCCTGGGTACGGTTTTTGACGAACAGATTTTTGACGACATCGAAGGCGACAAGCGGGAAAACTTTCTGCTCCATTATAACTTTCCCCCCTATTCGGTGGGAGAAGTGGGCCGCATGGGAACGGGCCGCCGGGAAATTGGCCACGGCAACCTGGCCCGCCGGTCCCTGGCGCCGATGGTTCCCTCCAAAGAAGAATTCCCCTATACGATCCGGGTGGTTTCGGAAATTATGGAATCCAACGGATCTTCGTCCATGGCTTCGGTCTGCGGCGGTACTCTTTCCATGCTGCACGCCGGGGTCCCCATGAAAAAGCCCGTGGCGGGCATAGCCATGGGGCTTATTACCGACGGCAGCCGTTATGCGGTACTGTCGGACATCCTGGGGGAGGAAGATCACCTGGGGGACATGGATTTTAAGGTTGCCGGAACAGAAGAGGGCATTACCGGTTTCCAGATGGACATCAAGATAACCGGGGTCAGTGCGGAAATTATGGGTAAAGCCCTGGCCCAGGCAAAACGGGGCAGGCTCCATATCCTTTCGATTATGAACAAAACGATCAGTAAACCTTCGGGATCGATCAGCGAATACGCCCCCAAGATCGTTACCATGAAAATCGAGGTGGACAAGATCGGCGCTCTTATCGGCCCCGGCGGAAAAAACGTCAAAGCCCTGTGCGAACAGTACAGCGTACGGATCGATACGGAAAACGACGGAACAGTAACGATCTTTGGCAAAAGCTCCAAAGACGCCGAAGATGCCAAAATAGCTATCAAGGGCATTGTGGAAGATCCGGAAACGGGCCGTATCTACAACGGGGTAGTTAAACGGATTATGGAATTCGGCGCTTTTGTGGAGATCCTTCCCGGTAAGGAAGGGCTGGTACACATTTCCAAACTGTCCCGGCAGCGCATAAACCAGGTAAGCGAAGTTCTTTCCGAAGGGCAGGAAATCCCCGTCAAACTTATGGAAGTTGACAAGATGGGCCGGCTTAACCTTTCGTACATCGATGCCATTGATCCCAATGGTTCCAGCGATACTTCGGGAAGCGATGGAGACAACCGGCAGAATAGACCCTACCGGGATGACCGGCCCCGCCGGCGTTTCTAGTACCAGGGTGGAGCCCGGTTTTTCCAGGCCGCAGGTCCGGGTGTTCCGTAAAAACGGAAACGCCCGTCTCCCCGTTTACGCCACAGAAGGGGCTGCCGGCGCCGATGTGGAAGCATGTATAAGCGCGGATATAGAAATAGCCCAAGGCAGCCGGGCACTTGTATCCACGGGACTGGTGCTGGAAATTCCGCCCGGCTGGGAAGCCCAGGTAAGGCCCCGTTCGGGCCTTGCCTGGAAACACGGCATTACGGTATTAAACGGGCCGGGAACAATTGACAGCGATTACCGGGGGGAACTGGCAGTGATCCTTGTAAACCTGGGGGACAAACCCTATACGGTACATTCGGGCGACCGGATTGCCCAGCTGGTATTTGCTCCCGCACCGCATGCCTCGTTTCTGGAAACAGAAACCCCCGGCGCTACCGGCCGGGGAGGGGGAGGTTTTGGTTCAACCGGTCTCTAGTCCCTATTCAAAAACTATTTTCCTCTATATTGCCCGGGAAATTCTCTTTGCCTTTGTGGTCTGTTTCCTTTTTTTCTTTTTTATTTTTTTTGTCAACCAGCTTCTGCTTATGGCCCGGGAAATTCTTTCCAAACGGGTACCCTTTTATCAGGTAACTCTGCTTGTACTCTATTCGCTCCCTTCGATTATTGCCATGGCTTCTCCTTTTGCCTGTCTTACCGGGACCCTTATGACCGTAGGACGGCTTTGTTCGGATAACGAAATCCTTGTATTCCTAAGCTCTGGTCTTTCGTACCGGACTATTTTTTTTCCCGCACTGCTCGTGGGACTTTTAATTTCGCTTTTTTCGTTTTTTGCCAACGACATTTTACTTCCTGCGGGAACCATTCAGTTTTCCCGGCTCTACCGGCGTATTCTTATTTCTTCCCCCGCCCTGGAACTGGAAGCTAATTCGGTAAAACGTTTTAAAAACACCGTGGTATCCACCGGCCCGGTAGAAGGAAAGACCATCCAGGATATTCTTATTTTGGACAGAACCACCGACGGTGAACGGCGGATCATTACTGCTGCTTCCGCCCGGCTGGAAGATTCGGCAAATGGAAAAATAAGTATCACCTTAGATGATGCGTTTATCCAGTCCGGCAGGGAAAACCTTAAAAAAAATTATGACTATGCGTCCGCTTCTTCCCTAAAGTACATGGTAGCCCGGGACGAAATGTCCCAAACAACCTATACCGCAGGTCCCCGGGAAATGAGCTCGGTGGATGTAAAAAAAGAAATTCTGGAAAAAGAAATGGTTCTGGATGCCAACATGGAAACTGAATATACCCGGCTTGGCAGAGAAGCGCTGGAACTGGAAAATGCCCTTAGGGATGGGGAACTAAACCGTCTTCCGGCGCTGGGCGCCACCCTGGAGCAGTCCTTAACAAGCGCAGAGGAAATGCTCCGGGACCGGACACTTTCCATTTACCGGCTTGAGTACTTTAAAAAATTCTCCATTCCTTTTGGGGCCCTTTCGTTTGTATTTGCCGCCGTTGCCATAGGCCTTATGGCAAACAAGAGCGGCCAGACCGTTGGTTTTGTCATTGGTATCTCTATGGCCGCCTTCTATTGGGCATTACTCCTTATTGGCCAGGAACTGGGAACACGGCTTGGTTTTTCTCCCTTCTGGTCCATGTGGTTCCCCAATGCACTGGCCCTTGCCACGGGTTTAACCCTTTCGGCAAAAAAGGTTTTTTCCCGGTGACCCTGGATAGGTATCTTCTGCGGCAGTTTTTACCCATATTCATTTCTGCACTTTTTCTTTTTATGATGCTGGTGCTTTTG
>BNVB01000094.1 GCA_025997795.1 Spirochaetia bacterium
CCTCCGGGACATATCCCAGTACCCGCCAAATGGCGAAAGCCTACGAGACCAGTATGTCCAGCATCAGCCGGGATATAGAGTTTATGCGGGACAGCCTGGGGGCGCCTATTGAATATGATGCCCTGCACCGGGGCTATTACTATGCGGAAAAAACGTTCCGCCTGCCCGGCAGTTTTACCACCACAGAAAACATGCAGGCCCTGGGTATGGCCAAGACCCTGCTTTCCCTGTACCGGGATACGCCCCTCTACGATGCCGCCCGGAATCTGTTGGAAAGCATCACCGCGCCCCTGGTTGACCGGAACAATCCCGGTCTATATGAAAACCGGATTGTGGTACCCCCGGTGGCCGCTTCCAACGTGAATCCCGACACCTGGAACACCATCACTGCGGGCCTCAAGGAAAACAAGGTTATCACCTTTGAATACCGTGGAACCTGGGACGAGGATTTTAAGCCCCGGCGGGTACGGCCCTATCAGCTCCTCTTTGATACTGGGGTATGGTATCTCTACGGCTATGCGGAGGAGCGCAAAGCCATCCGTGTTTTTTCCCTTATCCGGATGCAGAACACCGCCCTTACTGCCGCCTCCTTCACCCTTCCTCCCGATTACGATTACTGTTCCCGTGCCGACGGCAGCAATTTTGGCGTTTTTGCGGGGGAGAAAAAATACCGCTTTTCCGTTGCGTTTTTTGATGAGTCGGTACTCTGGGTGCGTGAACGCCGTTGGGCTTGTGATCAGGTCATTGAGGAAACCGATGACGGGGTGATTATCAATTTTACCAGTACACAATATTACAAAGTTCTGGAATGGGTCTTGTCTCGCGGTTGTACTGCGAAACCTCTTGAACCGCAGGAATTGGTACAGGACTGGAAATGGCACGCCACGAGGATGAGAAAACTGGCAAAAAACTGAAAATAAATTATAGGTATGTCATTCTATGACAGAGCAATGTGGATATACTATTATCATGGACAATTTACTAAAATCTTCAAGCTCAAAAAATTTATTTATCGTCATGCTTGCGATGCTACTATTACTTTATATGTTCCTTATGGTGGCAGGACTTTTTATGACTATTTCGGTAATGCTTCTGGATGTACTTCTGGTCATTTATGGAATACATACTCTGTTAGCCTTTATAAGTTTCCCGTGGAGGAAAAACAGAGGGGCGAATCGGTTTTTACCAGAAAAACTACGAATCGGTACTATCTGTGGGATTTGTCTTTTTATAATCATCATTAGACTTGTGTTGACAAAAGGAAGCGATTTTAACAGTTATATTATACAGCCTTTGTTTACTTTGTTTTTTAAATCTGAAAATTTCGTTAATTTTCTAATATGGATATTTGTATTAACCGGAACTATTATTCTGATGATTATTACTATCCGTGGTGCAGTCAGACTGTCCAGCGTAGCAGCCGAGTTAAACAGCGGAGCCATTTCAGAAAAAGAAGCAAATCCCCGGAGAAACGAACTTAAACAGGAATGTGATTTTCTAGGCAGCCTTGATGGAGCCATGAATTTTATTTATGGTACATTTAAAATAGAAATCTTTCTCCTATGTATTGGTATCACGGGCAGTATAATCATTGCCGCTATGAATCATGGGGAATCATTTAGTAACCTGAAACCATTAATCATGGATGCAGCACCGTCCATATATTATCTTACTATTGGATTCTATCTTATCCAATTTACACACTTATTTATGGTGGTTATGGCGGGAAGAATAATTATAAAAAAAGCGGGATAATCGTGAAAAGCTCAAAAAGCAGAAACATGAAATGCCTGATATTCATTGTGATGAAAAAAATTGAAAAATAAAGGAAAGAACGTAAATGAACTTTGTAACCATCGATTTTGAAACGGCAAAATACTCCCGCGAAAGCGCCTGTGCCGTGGGTCTGGTAAACTATCAGGACGGCAAAGTAATAGACTCCTTCTACTCATTGATCCGGCCCCCAATACTCTACATCCGCCCCGATTTTACCGATATTCACGGCCTCACTGTGGAAGATGTTAAAGATGCCCCCAATTTTGCGGATATTTGGGAAAACAGAATCAAGCCATTTATTGGCGGCTTGCCCCTGGCGGCCCACAACGCCCTCTTCGACATGGGCGTGCTCCGTGAGGTCCTTGAATGGTATGAGATCTCTATCCCCCGGCAAAAATATTTCTGTACCCTCGCCCTGTCCCGCCGTACCTGGCCTGAACTAGAATCCCACGCCCTCACCACCCTGGCGGAGAACTTCGGCATTGTCTACAACGCCCACAATGCCCTGGATGACGCCATGACTTGCGGCAGGCTTGTGCTGATGTCCGCGGAAAAATTCGGATTTTTTCACCTTGAAGAACTGCTGGCGGCCGCGGGCGTAGGGATGGAAAGTTTTTAAACGCATAATTATTTGAAAAAAAACGGAAAAATATTTTTTGGTATGTCATTCTATGACAGACCAGTCTGTTATACTGGAGATATGAAAATGAATTTTTTTATCAGTAAAGATTCCAGGGATATGTGCATCCTGGATCACATCGAAAAAATCGTCGAAATTTCCCAGGAGCACGGTATTGACAAATGTCTGGATGAGGGAAAGAGCCATTTTGACTATGTCAACCGGAAACTTGGTATAAACCCCATTCAGGCGGTACTGTTTTCCCATTTTATGGAAAAAAGCGATGACAATCATATCCAGATCAGCGAGATTGCCAGTTCCATAAAATGCAGCAAGGTTAGAATTCTCAAATACGCTAATGAATGTGATGAACTGGAAAAGAAAAAACTTATCCGGTGCAGCAGGGATGATAACAACATTTCATACCGCGTTCCCCATAAGGTAATGGATTCTATCAGGAAATTTAACGAATGGAGACCGGAGGACAACACCAACATCTCAATTGACCAATTCTTTATCGTTCTTGAACGCCTGTTTGAGGAACGGGGAAACAACGAATTAACCTTTGAATCTCTGCAATCTGAACTGCTGGATTTAATCCAAATAAATATGCATCTGTTGTTTTGTAAAAAGATAATGAGTTATAAGCTGAACACCGAAGATCTGGTGCTGCTGATCTGCTTTTGCCATTTGTCCGGCAACAACAACGATGACAACATTGGGACGCATGATTTTGAATTTATCTACGAGGACAAGCGCATTAGCAACAATATTAAGAGACGTTTCGGTGATGGGAATCATAACCTTATCAAAAGCAAATTTATTGAATACACCAACAGCAACGGTTTTGTGAATTCGGATTCCTGGAAACTGTCCGACATGGCAAAGAAAGAACTACTCTCCGAATTAAGCGGTTTTGGAAAAAAGAACTACAAAAAGGACCTTGTTCTCTTTGATTCCATCAAGGCCAAAAAAATGTTCTATAACGAAAAAGAATCCGGCGATATTCAAAAGCTCATTTCTCTGCTGCAAGAAGAGAATTATCGCAAAATACAGGACCGTCTGGGCGGCAAGGGCATGAGGAAGGGATTTGCCTGTCTTTTCAGCGGGGGGCCGGGTACCGGCAAAACCGAGACCGCCTATCAAATTGCCCGGGAAACAAAGCGCAACATAATGATGATTGATATTGCCGAAACAAAAAGCATGTGGTACGGCGAAAGCGAAAAGAAAATAAAAGAAATTTTTGACACCTACCGCAGCGCCGTGGAAAATTCCGAAATCGCCCCCATCCTGCTGTTCAACGAGGCCGATGCGGTTATCGGCAAGCGTAAAATAGTCGGCGACAGCAACCACTCTATTGACCAGACCGAGAACACCATCCAGAACATCATCCTGCAGGAAATGGAAAACCTCTGCGGCATACTCATCGCCACCACCAACCTGACCCAAAACATGGACGGCGCCTTTGAGCGCCGGTTTCTGTACAAGATCAATTTTGAACGGCCCAGCGCCGAAAGCCGCAAGGGCATCTGGAACGCAATGCTGCCCGATCTTCCAGTTTCCTGTGCCGCCGAACTTTCCGGCAAGTTTGATCTCTCTGGCGGACAGATAGAAAATATCGCCCGGAAAACCGAAGTTGATGCGATAATTTCCGGTAACGCCCCTTCCCCGGAAACGCTGACAAAATATTGCAAGGACGAGATTCAGGGCAGCATGACCGCTTCAAAACGGATCGGGTTTGGGAGTGACTAAAACGAAGGATTTTTATGGAAGTACTTACACAGGAAGAAATTGATCGAATGTTAACAGCAGTGATTGATACTGTTGATTTCGAACCAGTTTTCAGATCAATTGATGATGAAGATTTCAGACTGGCAAAACCGGTAAATTTTCAAGAATTTGAATCTTTTTTAACTAAACGGCAATACCAGCCGGAAAAGCCTTATGGCATCTTTGAAGAAGATGTAACCATGTGTAGATTTTTTTTAGCACAAAGGGCGGTGAAAATATCCTTGCGGAAATTGAACGTAAAAACAAAGATCAGGGGATGGGAAACATCACTGTTTCCGGCACAAAAATAAAACTCATCAATTATTCTTTTTGCCCAAAATGTAATGCGGTATTTTCCTTTAAGGATCTTGCGGCATACTATTCAAATCCAAGACCCGATCCTGCTTTTGCCAACCGGACAATACAATTTAGAAATGACACTCGTGTCTGCTGCCATGTCTGCAATGATTACTTTTTGCCGGCCCTTGTTATATCGGACGGTACGCCGAAAAACGAAGTACAATTTCTTTGCAGGACACAAACGGTAAATGCCATAGAAAATTATTTTCTGGAAAGAAAAATACAGGTCCTGACTCACAGCAAAAAAAACATAATAAACGATTCGGGCAATACTTTAGTCTTGAATGATATTGTTCTGGAAAAGCTAAAGGAAAAACCAACTCTCATAAGCAATTTGATTCAGTATACCCCCGCCGGTCTAATGTTTAATTTAATCGACGGCAGTAATGTTGAAAAGCGGGATATGCTTTTTGGCGGGTGGGGAATATGACAGATCAACCATGCTAAACTTAAGCCGCGGAGGTAACTATGGAATATCAGGACAGGAAATTTTTTATCGACGATGAAGCAACCAACTTTAGGGAAATAAAAGCCGGTAACATAGCCTGCGGGATCCTCTACCGCAGCAGCCACCCTTTGGCGGGAGGCGATATAGGCAATGCGATAGACAGGTTTGCAAAAAAGGCAGACATAAAATGTGTCCTAAACCTTGATGATGGGGATGCGGTACTTGAGGCAAAGGCAAAAGACGTACCCTGGTATAAAAAACTGGTTACGGAAAAATACGTTATCGGCCTGAATATGGACATGAATATCCCCAGCGATTTTTTCAACAAAAAACTAAAGACGGGTTTGCAATTTATGCTTACCCGTGACGGCCCCTATCTTATCCACTGCTATGCCGGTGTTGACCGGACCGGTTTTTTTTCGGCGGTTCTTGAAGGATTGATGGGTGCAAACCTAAAAGAGATTTGTAATGATTATCTGGCGTCTTTTCGCAATGGCTTTACATCGGCCTACGGTAACATTGAAAATGTATACCGTAAACCCCAAATTTTGTATCAGCTTGATAAGATGAATAATGGCATTGCCGTAACAGACGGCAACATTCAATCCGCCGTAGAACGTTATCTTTTGGTTGATGTTGGGATTTCCGAAGACGAAATTTCAAAACTCAAGAATATCCTGATCAAATCACAGTAAGGGAAACCCATGAAATCATACAGCGCCTGTTTATTCTGGTTTGATAACGAATATACAAAAGTACAGAATATCTTATTTTTTTTTGCATTGTCATTCTATGACAGATCAGCCTGATAGACTTTAATCATAATTCACAAGCTCCACAAAGAGACTAAGCTATGGAAGGAGTTAAAAGGATGAAGAATATGACCAGAAAAACAAGATTTATTAAAAACCTAAGCTTTCTCTCCTCAGACGAAAAAGAAAAGGTCATCAGTTTCTTCACTAAATACCCGGTCTATGAAAGCCGTATAGACTGGAACAATAAGGCTCTTGCCTATCAGGATTTTGAAAAAGTATTTACCCTGGCGGAAAATTCCAGGAAAAACATTAGACGGAAATCAGACACGAATCCCCTGGTGCTGTTTGAAAAACATAACTGCAGGATTATCTGTCAGGAAAGTGAATTTATAATCGTATCCCCGCTGGATTGGGAATGTGCGATTTTCTTTAATTCATTTGACTGCGGCGGCGAAGGAGCAAAATGGTGCATCGGGGACAAGAGTACTTGCAGCTACTGGGATTCCTATATCAATGAGCAGAGTATTTTTTATTTGGTCTATTTTATCAGAAAACATCCTGTTTATGGCAAAAAGATAATTGTGCAATATGATACCGAAACAGATAAACCGGTTATTTGGTTCCAAAATGGTGAAGGGTATTTAGGGCTTCTTGAAGTATTGGAATTATTGCATTACAGAAAAAGCATGAAAATCTTAACCCCCCATGACAGAGTGAACCTGTGGTATTGCTATTTGTCCTATGAAAATAAAATTGAGAGACAATTATTTTTTGATTTTGATCTTTTTGATCACCCGAGTTCAAGGACGAAGTGCAATAAACAGCTAAGAGGAGGGGGCTAGCCCCCTCCTCAAAAACGGCTGGAACCTGTAAGGTTTGTTTACCACAACTTACCACGCAGGAGGCCGCTGTGAAAGAGAATACCCCTAAAGAAACTAAAAAGTATACCCATTTGACCATAGCAGAACGGGAGGAAATCGCAATTTGCCTATCCCATGAAATGACCCAATGTGCAATCGCCGGAAAATTAAACCGGAGTCCCGCAACCATTTCCCGGGAAATTCACCGGAATAACCCTACTATTAGAAATGTACCATACCGGGCTAACCGGGCTCAATTACGAAGCGATATTCGGAAAGAAAAGGGTCATTGCCGGGAACGTATTCCCAATAAAAAGATCCGAAGATATATCATAAATGGCCTTAAGCAAGATTGGTCACCGGAAATAATAGCCGCCAAGCTTGCCCAAGACTACCCTGATCTCAAAACAAACTATGAAAGCATTTACCAATGGATATATACCGAAAGACGGGATTTAATTGCCAGACTGGTATATCATCACCGGAAACGCAGGAATAGGGCATCCGGAAGAAACAAACGGGGGGTCAAAGTTCAAAACAGAACGATGATTGAACAACGGCCTGATTCTGCTGCCAATCGTGGTGAAGCTGGTCATTGGGAAACCGATACCGCTATTTCCCGGGAAAGCAAAGCGGCAATAATGGCTGCAGTTGAACGTAAAAGTCGCTTTCTCATGGCCCGTACATTAAAAGGAAAAACTGCCGGGTATATGCGGCTGGCATTGGTTACATGTCTTCTTTCCCTTCCTCAGTGGCTGCGGAAAACTATTACCTATGATAACGGCACAGAAAACGCGGACCACATAGAAACAAATAAAAAGCTGCACACGCAATCATTTTTTTGCAATCCGTATCATAGCTGGGAGAAAGGCAGTATTGAAAACCGCATTGGTATTATACGCCGTTATTTTCCTAAAAAGACCAATTGGGCCTTGATAACTCAATGGGAATTAAATAGAATAATTAAGAAGAT
>BNVB01000095.1 GCA_025997795.1 Spirochaetia bacterium
GTTTCTGAACTTTTTGAAGCCCGCAAACCAAAGAGCCCTGCGGTATTGGCCCAGGTTTCCGGTACGGTGGCCTTTAAGGGCATTGTCAAAAGCAAGCGGGTGCTCATAGTGGCCGATTCTTTTGGCAAGGAATACAAACACCTTGTGCCCATGACCAAACGCCTCCTGGTCCGGGACGGCGATATGGTAGAAGCCGGAGAAGCCCTCTGTGTGGGTTCCAAAAATCCCCACGATGTATTGTATATTTTGGGCGAATCGACCTTACAGCGTTACCTGATGGATGAAATCCAGCAGGTGTACCGGCTCCAGGGTGTGTCGATCAACGACAAACACATTGGCGTTATTATCCGCCAGATGATGCGTAAGGTGGAGATTGCCGCCGTGGGAGATACGAGCTTTATTTTTGGCGCCATGGTGGACAAATACAAATTCCACGAGGAAAATATCCGGGTTATTGCCGAAGGCGGACAGCCGGCTATTGCCCGGCCCATGTTCCAGGGAATTACCAAGGCATCCCTTAATATCGATTCGTTCCTTTCTGCGGCAAGTTTCCAGGAAACCACCAGGGTGCTTACCAACGCGGCAATTGCCGGTTCCACCGACACCCTGCGGGGACTTAAGGAAAATATCATCATCGGTCATCCCATTCCTGCGGGGACGGGCATGAAGCGTTACCGGGCGGTTAAACTCTTTGACGAAGACAGCCAGGACCTGGATGTGCAGATGCAGGAAATTCTTGACCAGCGCAAGCTGGAAGCACTGGCAGCAGAAGAAATGCTGGCTGCCCAGGAAGAAGGCCCTGTAGAACCGGAGACAGATGAGACCGAGGAATAGCCGTTTACAACTTGCGGTATTTTTCGCTGTTTTGGTTTTTTCCTGCAAAAAGACGGCAGCCGCTGGAAACAGCGGTCTGCCGGAGGCGGCCCCGGATGTTTCCACTGTTCAGGTTATAACGCCTATAAACGCAAGCCTGGGGGCCATGCTGCAGTATTCCCCTTCCCGTTGGCGGAATCCGGAATACGAGACATTTTCCTTTAACCTGAATCCCCATATTTTTTACCTCGTAACAAAGACTTTTACCGTCCAGTCCCGGTTTCTTAAGCGGCTGGCTTTTTTTACCGAAAAACCCGGATTTGCAGGAACCCTGGCCAGGGACGAAGATATTGCCGGGCTGCGGGACTGGTTTGCCCACGATTATTCGGCAGGGGATCTGGCGGCATTTTTTGAACTGGCCCGGAAAGAAAACTTTGCCCTTAATTCCAGTGAAATAGAACTCCGGGATATGCTTTTGGCCCAGGGGATTATAAAAAATAACGGAAGTTATACAGAAGGGGAGGGCGCCCTTATCGGCCTTTCCATTGAATCCCGGGACAGGCTTCCGGTGTATTATGCCCACGAGACGATCCACGGCCTTGAGTTTACCATGCCGGAATTACAAAAACTCTTTATGGAATTTTTCGATTCGTTAAGCAGCCTTGAAAAAAACTTTATCCGGACAGCCCTGGTATACCGGGACTACAATGTGCTTGCGGATAAACAGCTTTTGGCTTCCGAAACCGCCGCATACCTTCTCCAGCAAAAACCGGAAGAAACGGAGAAATACTTTAGGGAATATGTCCGCCCCTGGTATGTGGCGTATCAGGAGGCCCGCAGGGGCGCTGTAGAAACGGAGGAAGCAGCAGAAGCGGCGGAATATACCGACCCGGTTATGGTTTTTTTGGCGGAAAACCCCGGCATCTTTGGCCGGCGCAGCGCCGCTTTACAAAAGTCTTTTAGGGAACTTACCGGGCTGGGGCCGGAGACCTTTTACGATCTCCTACCCAAAGACCGCAACTTGTGATACCGTAACATCACTATGGAAAAACTCCGGGTTCTTATCCCCAAGGGCCGTATCTTTGACAATATTTCCCGCCTCTTTGCCGATGCGGGTTTTCCCATCACTATGGCGGATCGTACCTACCGGCCCCGGGTTGCGGCGGATTGGATGGATACAAAGATCATGAAACCCCAGAATGTGGGGGAGCTTCTGGAACTGGGCAGCCACGATGCGGGTTTTACCGGCATTGACTGGATACTGGAAAGCGGCGCCTGCGTGGAAGAAGTAATGGACCTGGGCTTTGACCGGGTCCGCATTGTTGCGGCGGTTCCCGCAGAAATGGACGAGGCCGCCCTTAGGGGAAAAAAACTCGTGGCGGCTACCGAGTATGTAAAACTTGCCGGGGATTGGCTTACGGCCAAGGGTTACCATTTTAGGATACTCCGTACCTACGGGGCCACCGAGGTATTTCCCCCGGATGATGCGGATATGATCATTGATAATACTTCTACCGGACAAACCCTAAAAGACAACGGACTGCGCATCGTGGACACGGTACTGGAATCTTCCACCCGTTTTGTCGCTTCCAAAGCGGCCATGGCGGACCCCTGCCGGCGGGATCGTATCGAAGAGCTTGCCATGCTTTTTAAGGCAGTTCTGGACGGGAGAGACAGGGTGATGCTGGAAATGAACATCCCCAAACAGGGCTTTGAACAAATTGTGGCTTCCCTTCCCGCCATGCGGAGTCCCACGGTGTCTCCCCTCTACGGCGATAAGGGGTATGCCGTAAAAATTGCCGTCAAAAAAAACGAAATCCCCGAGATTATTCCCCGCTTAAAAAAACTTGGTGCGGAGGATATTGTAGAATATGACCTGCGGAAAGTGGTTCCGTAGGGCGCTTTATAAGGAATGGGAAACATGAACAGAACCGCAGAAATTACCCGGAGTACCAAAGAAACAAACATAACAATAAAGTTGAATTTAGACGGCAGCGGAGAAGCGGCCCTGGATTATCCTATCGGCTTTATGAAGCACATGCTCAATACTTTTGCCAAACACGGTCTCTTTGATCTGGATATACAGGCTTCCGGCGATTTGGAAGTGGATCAGCACCATCTGGTGGAAGATACGGGCATTGTGTTGGGCCAGTGTTTTGCCAAAGCCCTGGGAGATAAGCGGGGTATCGTCCGCTCTGGTTCCTGTCTCTATCCCATGGATGAAACCTTAGCCAGGGCGGCGCTGGATATTTCCGGCCGGGCCTTTTTGGTATTTGAGGCACAGCTTTCCGGTGTTCCTTTGACTGCGGATGGCATTCCGGGCGGCAGCTTCCAAACTGATACGGTGGAAGATTTCTGGCAGGGTTTTGTTTCTGCCGCGGCCCTTACCCTGCATCTGGATATTCTGCGGGGCCGAAGCGATCATCACAAGATAGAAGCCCTCTTTAAGGCGGCGGCCCGGGCTTTACGGCAGGCCTGCGAAATAGACGGCCGCGCTGCGGATATAATTCCCTCCACCAAAGGGGTCCTTGTTTGATTGCCGTAATTAACTACGGTGCGGGTAATCTTGGCTCGGTGATGAACGCCCTTAAACGTCTGGGTGTGCCGGCCCGCTTTGCCGCAGGGCCGGAAGAGCTGGCAGTATCGCAGGACGGAACCGCAGCTTCTTCTCCCTTTGACAAAATTATTTTTCCCGGAGACGGACACTTTGCCACCTCCATGGAAGCGCTAAAGACTTCCGGTTATGCCGATGCCCTGCGGGCATGGATCGCCGCCGACCGGCCTTTCCTTGGTATCTGCATTGGTTTACAGTTATTGTTTGATTATTCGGAAGAAACGGCTTTTTCCACCGGCGTAGATACATCTGCCGCTGGGGACAGGGCGGATCTGGTAAAGGGCCTGGGCATAATTCCCGGAAGGGTAAAACGTTTCCCCGGCCGCAAGGTTCCGCAAATAGGCTGGAACCAGACCGCCGCCAAAAGCGGTTCCCGGCTTTTCCGGGGTCTGCCGGAAAATTCGTTTTTCTACTATATACATTCGTACTATGCCGATCCCGATGATACAACGGTAAGCGCCGCCGAGGCGGAATACCATGTACGGTACTGTTCCGCAGTGGAGCGGGGGAACCTGGCGGCAGTACAGTTCCATCCGGAAAAATCCGGCGCGGTGGGACTGCAGCTGCTGGAAAACTGGACAGCCCTTTAATGTTCTATTTTATTGACCCCTTTGGATGCGCAAAAAATCAGGTGGATGCCGAAACTATTATGAGCCGCCTTAACGAAGCGGGCTGGACTGCGGTAGATGATCCAGAGGCGGCGGATCTTATTATTATTAATTCCTGCGGTTTTATCGAAGCGGCCAAACGGGAATCCATAAATGCTGTCCTTGCCTGGCGTAATCACTATCCGGAAAAAAAGATACTGCTTGCAGGATGCCTCTCCCAGCGTTACCGGGCCGAACTGGAAGAGACACTGAACGAAGCGGACGGCCTTTTAAGCTGCGATGAGGTAAACGATGTTTCCGCCAAAGCCGCCAATCTTTTTGGATCGGCGGCTTTGGACCTGCCGGACATTCGTCCCGGTTCCCGGCCGCTGCTGGGTTTTCCCGGTTCGGCGTATGTAAAAATTTCCGAAGGCTGTAACAACGCCTGTTCCTTCTGTGCCATTCCGCTTATCCGCGGCGGCCTTCGCTGCCGTTCTATCCCCGATGTGCTTGATGAATGTACAGCCCTGCTTGACCGGGGAATAAAGGAACTGTGCCTTATCGGCCAGGATATAAGTTCCTATGAACCGGGGCTGGCGGCGCTTCTTAATGCCATCGCTGGTCTTCCCGGCCGTTTTTGGGTAAGGCTTCTCTATCTCCATCCGGATCATTTTCCGCTTGATATTCTTGATCTGCCGGAACGGGATAATCGCTTTCTTCCCTACTTTGACATACCTTTCCAACACGCTTCGCCGCATATCCTTGGGGCTATGGGAAGAACCGGCAGCGGCGAATCGTACCTAACCCTTCTGGATACAATCCGCCGCCGCCTTCCCGGCGCGGTGATTCGTTCAACTTTTCTTACGGGTTTTCCCGGTGAAACAGAAGATGATTTTAGGCTGCTGCTGGATTTTCAACAGCGGGCCCGCTTTGACTGGCTGGGGGTCTTTACCTATTCCCGGGAGGAAGGCACCAGCGCCTATGCCATGAAAAACCGGGTTGCCAAAAAAACCGCCGCCGGACGCAAGGCCCGCATTGAAGAAGCGCAGATCCCCATCACCGAAGAACAGATGAACCGTTTTGTCGGCCAAACCATGGATGTACTGGTGGAAGAAGCGCTTTCTCCCGCTGTTTTGCCGCCGCAAAACAACAGCAACAGCGGCGGCGATAACAGCGACAACAACAGCGGCGGGGATAACGATGAACAAGAGAAGTTCTGGCTTGGGCGGTTTTTTTGTCAGGCCCCGGAAGTGGACGGTGCGGCGGTAATACGAATTTCCTCCGGGGCGGATGAACTGAGGCCGGGCAGCATGGTCCGGGGAAAAGTAAGCGGCCGTGCCGGGTTTGACCTGGAGTGTATGGTTACATCACCTGTGCTTGAATCGTCTGCGGTTACATCACCTGTGCTTGAATTATAGGTAACCTTTAAACTTTAGCAGTTCTGCATTAAGGATTCCGCCCCCAGCAGCGCCCCGGGCTGTATTGTGGGAAAGGCCGACAAAGCGGAGATCAAATACATTGCAGGGCCGGATACGTCCCACGCTTACTGCCATGGCCTTGCCGGCATTCCGGTCTTTCCGGGGCTGGGGGCGGTCATTTTCTTCACGGACAATAATGGGCCGGGGAGGGGCCATGGGAAATTGTTCTTTTTGGGGCAGGGCGCTAAAAGTGGTCCAGATTTGTTTTACTTCCTCTATAGAAGGTTTTTTAACGCCGAACTCCAGGCTGACACAGGCAGTGTGGCCGTCGCTTACCGGCACCCGGTTGCAGTGGGCGCTGACAGCGGGCTCTGGAGCGTTAACAAAGAGACCGTCTTTAATGGTTCCAAAAATCTTAAGCGGTTCCTGCTCGGATTTTTCTTCTTCCCCGCCGATATAGGGCACCAGGTTATCGATCATGTCCCAGCTGGGAACACCGGGATACCCTGCGCCGGAAACGGCCTGCATGGTGGTAACAAGGAGCCGCTTTATTTCGTAGCCCCTTTGTAAAAGCGCCCAAAGCGGTGTGGTATAACTTTGAATAGAACAGTTTGGTTTTACGACGATAAAACCCTTGTCCCAGCCGCGGCTTTTCCGCTGGGCGGGAATAATATCCGCATGGTGGGGATTTACCTCGGCAATCAGCATGGGTACATCGGCTGTCCAGCGATGGGCCGAGGCATTGGAAACTACGGGAATTCCAGCGGCGGCATACTTTTCTTCCAGTGTGCGGATTTCGTCTTTTTCCATTTCCAGGGCGGAAAACACAAAAGCGCAGCGGCCTTCTTTGTTCGCAGCGGCGGCTTTGGAAACATCGTTGGCATCTTCCACCAGAAGATCCCCCGCCGGCCCCCAGCCGCCTTCCAGACGCCAGCGGCCCGCCATGACATCGCGGTATTTTTTCCCCGCACTCCGGGGCGAGGCTGCCAGATAGGCTGCCTCGAACCAGGGATGATCCGCCAGGAGGCTAAGGTACATTTGCCCCACCATGCCGGTGGCGCCAAGGATTCCAACGGGTATCTTTTTACTCATTGTTATAGTGTGTCACAATTTTCTGCGCTTTGATAAGATGTTCCTCCATGGCCGCCGCCGCTTTTTCAGGGTCGCCGTCCCGAATGGCCTCAAAAATAACCTGGTGATCCTCGATGCTTTTGGCGGGCTGGCCGGGTATGTCCAGGGTGGCCTTGCGGGATTCCGCCATAAGTCCCCCCACCAGCTCAATGATTATGGCAAAGGCTTTGTTTTGAGAAGCCCTGGCTATTTCCATATGGAACTGGTTGTCTCCCTTAATACCGTTCCCCCCCTGTTCCACATCGGACTGCATATCCAAAATAGCGCTGTATATCTGGGCAATCTGCTGTTTGGTGGCGTTTTTTGCGGCCAGGCTGGCCATGTGGACTTCCAGATGAAGCCGGACATCAATAATATCCGCCGCCAGTTTATGATCCTGGGCCATCATGGCGGAAAGCGGGGAAAGTACGTTTTCTATGGAAACCGAGTTAACATAGTTGCCCCCGCCGGTAACGGAATTGATATAACCCATGCTTTCCAGGGAACGGAGGGCTTCCCTCAGACTTGTCCGGCTTACCCCCATTTCTTCCGAAAGTACCCTTTCGGGGGGCAGTTTTTGCCCCACCTTGAGGATGCCGGACTGGATCCGCTGGACTATCATTTCTACCACTTCTTCATAAATTCGTTTGTGCTGAAGTTGTTCAAACATAGGTACCTCCACATTCTCACATTTGATTGGCCTTTTAATAATACCAATTTTTTTATTGTAATACCAGTTATAATTCGGTATACTGAATTTGTCAAGATCCTTTATCATGGAGGACGGTTTTGAAAATGAAGTACAGTAAAGAACTGCTGCTGGATATTTACTATGTCATGAAGCAGATACGGTTCTTTGAGGAAACGGC
>BNVB01000096.1 GCA_025997795.1 Spirochaetia bacterium
CGGTGAAAGAATTAAGTAATATGGCAATGAAAGAATATAAAAATAGCTAAAAATGTACCTAATAATGGATATGGCAGAGGAAAAATGGTGAGGTTCTGGGGCATAGCATGGCAGATATAAAAAACATCCGCGACTTTAAAGGTTTGCTGTCCTGGCTTTCCCGTGAACTGAATTGGAACACCGGCCTGGACGAAGAATTTGAGGACATCGCCGACATCACTTACGATTTTGACGCAAAGGACATTCACCTTAAACCGGAAGAATTCGCCAAAATCACCTCGCTTAAACAACTGCGCCCATTATACGAAAAACAGCCCTGGGGAATTTTCGCCGTAGAATTTGAAACTAAGCGTTTTGAGGTTAGCAGCCTTCGCAAAGTTCTGTCCGGTCTTATCCCTCGCCGTCGTAACCGGGATCATGCCGTATGGGACAAGAAAAACCTCCTGTTCTTTTGCTTCTGGGGGGAGAAAAATAACCGTACTTTCGGGGCGGTTTACTTTGAAGACAAGGCTAACGCCCTTCCCGCCATAAAAACATTTTACTGCGCTCCCAAAAATGAAGACCCAATGAT
Organism: Spirochaetia bacterium; assembly: GCA_025997795.1. Lineage (GTDB taxonomy): Bacteria > Spirochaetota > Spirochaetia > Treponematales > Breznakiellaceae > BNVB01. The sequence continues at coordinate 572 of BNVB01000096.1, forward strand.
ACTGCAAAAATTTGCGGAAAAACTGGTTAAGTTATCCTGGCCCAATCTTCCCCAAAAGCCAAATGCCGCTGATTACGAAGAATGGCGCAGGCAGTGGACAAGCCCTTTTACCCAAGTCTACCGGCAGACCATCCGCGATTCAGCAATTCTCACGGTGGAACTTGCCGGAATTGCCCTGGGCATCCGCCAGAAAATTTTTGACATTCTTTTGGTGGAGACCGAAAACGGCGCAATTCATGAATTGTATGGCAAATTCAGAAAAGCCCTTATCCACGACATGACGGAAGAACAATTCGCCGATATGTACGCCCAGACCATGGTGTACGGTTTGTTTTCCGCCCGCTGTATGAGTAATATGAATAACGAAGATGCCAGGCTTGAGAGCGGTTCCAGACTATTTGAACCAAGGCAGGCAATCGACGCAATTCCCGGTACCAATCCCTTTTTGCAGAACCTGCTGAAAGAATCTTTCTCCCGGAAAAACAAACTGTCCTTTGACGAGTTAGATTTAGGCGACATAACCCTGCTGCTGCAAAACACTGACACGGAACGCATACTGGAAGATTTTAACCGGCAGACCGGCGGCGGCAGGGAAGATCCGGTTATTTATTTTTATGAAGGATTCCTTAACGCCTACGAAAAGGAACAGAAAAAACGCCGGGGCGTTTACTATACCCCCCAGCCGGTGGTTAAATTTATGGTGCAAGCAGTGGACGATATTCTTAAAACCGAATTTGGTATAAAAGATGGCCTTGCCTCAACCGAGACCAAAACAATAAAGCTTCCTCTAAAGAAAAACGGCAAACCGGCCGGAGAAAAAACCGAAACCGTCTCTGCTATCCAGATACTGGATCCGGCAACGGGGACGGGGACATTCCTGAGGCAGATTATTTTACAGGTCTGGGAAAATTTTAAAAAAGCCAATGCAGGGGCAACAAAAAACGCCATAAAAAATAAGTGGAATATATATGTGAAGAATCATCTTTTACCACGGCTCAACGGCTTTGAGCTGATGATGGCTCCCTATGCGGTGGCGCACATGAAACTTGCCCTTGTCCTGCGGGATACCGGCTATGCTTTTGATGAAGATCAGGAACATCCTGACCGGGTAAAGGTTTTTCTTACCAATTCACTGGAAGAAGCTGACAAGGAAGAAGGCCAGGTCATGATGTTTGAACACGATGCCCTGACGGAAGAATCCCTGGAAGCGCGAAAAACCAAGAAGAACCGGGGTATCAATGTGGTGATTGGGAACCCGCCGTATAGCGGCGAGAGCGCCAATAAAGGGGGATGGATTTTATCGCTGCTTGATGATTACAAAAAAGAGCCGGGCGGTATTGAAAAACTCAATGAAAAGAACCCCAAATGGATAAACGATGATTATGTAAAATTTATCCGCTATGCCCAACTGTTTGTTGAGCGGGCCGGATCGGGTGTTGTAGCCTATATTAATAACCATAGTTTTCTTGATAATCCCACTTTCCGTGGTATGCGCTGGAATCTGCTAAAAAGTTTTGATAAAATATATATTATTGACCTGCATGGGAATGCCAAGAAAAAAGAAACCGCTCCCGATGGAAGCAAGGATGAGAATGTATTTGATATTCAGCAGGGAGTGAGCATAAATATTTTTGTAAAGAAATCACAAAAGAAGAAAGACGATTTAGCAGAAGTATTTCATGCTGATTTATATGGATTACGGGATTATAAATACAACGAATTGTTTAATAAAAACTTAGGAAACATTATCTTTTCAAAAATTGCGTATACCGATCCGAATTATTTCTTTGTCCCTAAAGATTTTTCAGAACAAGGACAATATGATACCGGATTTGCATTAACAGATTTATTTCAATTGAATTCAGTCGGCGTTGTTACTGGGCGGGATGATTTGGCGATACAAATGACAAAAAAAGCATTAAAAGATGTACTAAATGATTTTGCGTACTTGAAGCCGGAAATTGCCCGATTAAAATACAAGTTGGGAAAAGATTCCCGTGATTGGACTGTGGAAAGAGCGCAGCAGGACTTGATAAAATCAGGATTAAATGAACATAATATAAAAAAGATAAGCTATCGTCCATTTGATGTCAGATGGACATACTACACTGGCAATTCACGGGGATTCCATTGCATGGCACGGGCACGGGTCATGGGGCATTATTTGTCCTCGAAAAATTATGGTTTAATGGTATGCCGACAACAAAAGACGAATGGGTTTTATCATTGCTTAATTCATACTGAAATCGTTGAATCTAGTTATGTTTCAAACAAAACATCTGAAATAGGTTATTCTTTCCCTCTCTACCTCTACAATGACAAAAAACACCGCCGTCCCAACCTGAATCCAAAAATCATAGCCGAACTTGAACAAAAACTAAACCTTTCATTTGTGCCGGAAAAGGGCGATACACTTACTCTGACAAATGGCGGCTTTAAGGACGGCTCTTTTTCTCCCGGCCAACTGGCCGAAAATACATTCTGCCCGATTGACCTGCTTGACTATATTTATGCCGTCCTCCATTCTCACGTCTACCGGGAAACCTACAAGGAATTCCTAAAAATCGACTTCCCCCGCATACCTTACCCAACAGATCAAAAGGCTTTCTGGTGCCTTGCCGCTCTAGGCGGGGAACTCAGGCGGTTGCATCTGCTGGAAGGGCCAGAATTTGAGAAAATAGACGCTGATGCCAGCATTACGGGTAAAATTTCGATAGAAAAAGTCCGATATTCTGACGGAAAAGTCTTTGTAAATGACGATTTTTGCTTTGAAAATGTCCCCCAAACAGCCTGGGATTTTTATATCGGCGGCTACCAGCCCGCCCAGAAGTGGCTAAAAGACCGGAAAGGGTGTATACTGAAAGCAGAAGACCTAAAGCATTACAGGAAAATCATACTCGCTCTGACCGAAACCAGCCAGATTATGGGAGAGATTGATGGGGTGGGGGTAATAAAATGATGAAGGCGGACTTCTATAACACATTTCAACGTCATTGGAAAGATGCGGAGTATCTATATAACGATTCCAGATGGCCAAACGCTGATCAGTTATATGGCTATTCCGCCGAATGTGGATTAAAATGTATTATGATCCAATTCGGTATGCAAGTTGATAATACTGGTACTCCTACGAATAAAGATCAGGACAAGGTTCATATCAATAAGATTTGGAATCGTTATGAGACCTACAGGGCAGGCGTAGGCGCATCAGGATATTCGCTTCTCCAGCAAAATCCCTTTGATAATTGGGATATGAGTGATCGCTATGCCCATGAATCAAATTTTAATCAGAGTTATGTTGATCCCCATCGGAATGGCGCATCGCTTGTTATGTCTTTGGTAAACAAAGCCATTTTAGAAGGAATACTGGTTATATGAAAACATTTGATGAAGTAATCCCGGAAATCACGACTATATTACAATCACAGGGGGACACATTAAAGCAAATAGAAAAACTGATCATTAACCGAGACCTAAATGGAAGGATCCGTCTTGTGGTTGATGAAAAAATAAAAAAAGTCCCCACTTTAGAAAAAATAGTAGAAACAATAGCGCAAAACATGGCTGATGCCCTCGGACCACGGGTTCCCGACAAGGAAAAAATACTGTATGAATCAAAGATTGATACTATTATAAATGGTGTTCCTTGTTTCTCTTTGGAAGGATTTCCAAATGTCATTGTTGCGGATCGCCTGCTTACGGAGAGTGATTGGACAAACATCGTGCCAATAAAATCTGACAGTCATCGTATTGTATTCTATTCGATAAAGGGCGGCGTTGGTCGATCCACCGCACTTGCCGTAACAGCCTGGGCATTGGCGGAAGAAGGGAAAAAAGTGATGGTTTTAGACATGGATCTTGAATCTCCCGGACTTTCCAGTTCACTGCTTTCCAGAGAAAAGTCAACCGCCTATGGCATAGCCGATTGGCTAATTGAAGACCTTGTAGATAATGATGAAGAGGTTTTTCCTTATATGACCGCCTTGAGCGATCTTTCCCGCAATGGAGAGATTTATGTTGTCCCGGCGTATGGTAAGTATCCCGGTGAGTACATCTCAAAAATGGGCCGGGCATGGATGCCAAAATACCTCGAAAATAATAATTCCCGTGAATTATGGCAAAGCCGGTTGAATCGTTTGTTAAATAAGCTGGAAAAAAAATATAAACCGGATGTTGTCTTAATTGATTCCCGAGCCGGAATTGATGAAATATCATCCGCCTGTATTACTGGACTTGGAGCGGAATGTATTTTGTTATTTTCGATTGACAGCGATCAAACATGGGACGGTTATAATATTCTTTTCCACCATTGGTTAAGGCATGACACAGTCCTGAAAATCCGCGAACGCTTGCAGATAGTTGGAGCTATGATCCCGGAAAATGTTCCGGATGAATACAAAGACAGCCTTTGCGAGCACGCATGGAATTTGTTTATTGATCAGATTTATGATGTTATTCCTGCTGATAACGTTGCTGCTGAAGTTTTCAGTTTTAATAAAGACGATACTGATGCGCCGCACTATCCTTGGCCTGTTCACTGGAACAGAGGATTTGCGTCATTGCCTAACCTTCACCAGCCGTTACAGCAACAGGCCGTGAGGGCGCAAATTATGGGGATTTTTGGTGATTTTATTGATTGTATAAAGGAAATTATCAACAATGGGTGATTCAAAAGAAATCTTAACGGCAATGATCAGTGTTCTCCATGAAGAACAGTTTAATGTTGGCAAACCTCCTCAACCGGAACAAATGTATATACCCCCTGCACACATCAAAGCGTTACAACTCTATTCGAATTTAATCGTTGGCGCCCGTGGAGTTGGTAAATCTACCTGGACATCTGCACTTTCTGACATAAACTTGCAAAAAATTATCGGAGCAAATATTAAAGAACTTAAAAACGTCATTGTCCGGCTTGGGTTCTCGGAAAAAAGCGATAATACATTATATCCTTCAAAAGATATTTTTTCGAAACTCTTGGGAGAAAATTTTAGCCCGTATGAAATATGGAAAACGGTAGTTGTCCGTTGGTTATCAGACAATAGAAGCGATGATATCCCTATAGAAAGCTGGGGGGAAAGTGTCAAGTGGACAAAAAACAATCCCGAACCCTGGGTAAAAATACTGGAAAAGGCAAACAAGAATTATTATGAAAGAAACACAAGTGGTCTTATTTTATTTGATGCTCTTGATCGTTCAAGTGACAATTGGGAAAAAATGGATGAGATAGTGAGGGATTTATTACGTCTTGTTATGCAATTGAAAACATTTTCAAATATCCACGCCAAAATTTTTTTACGTGAGGATCAATTTTCAAGAAATGTTACCAATTTTCCTGATGCTTCTAAATTACTATCCACAAAAACAGAACTTGATTGGGATTTACATGATCTGCATGGTTTATTATGGCAATTATTGTGCAATGCTCAGGGGGACGGGGGCAATGCGTTGCGAATAATGTATAAAGAAGCCATAGGCATTGATCTCATTCCGCAGAATAATTATTGGGTAATTAATAATGAAGTTAAGCGGGAAGAAGCCAAGCAGCGTGCTTTATTTGAAAAATTGGCCGGACCATGGATGGGAAGAGATCCCCGCCGTGGCGTTCCCTATATTTGGTCCGTGAGTCATCTGGCAGATGGGAAAAAACTGACTTCTCCACGTTCTTTCTTAACCGCGATTCGAGATGCGGCAGAAGACTCCTTAAATAGAACCAGTGAATATCCTTTGCATTATGAAAGCATAAAGCGTGCGGTAAGACGAGCATCTTCAATACGAATCGATGAAATTGCGGAAGATTATCCATGGGTAAAAGATATATGTCAGCTAATAACAGGTAATAATGTCCCTATAGAATTTAGCAAGGTAGAAGAAGTTTGGAAACAAAAATATCCCAATGGACCAGCAACAATGAACCCTGACCGTCGCCTTCCGCCGCAGGATTTAGACAAAGGATGGTTTGGTATTCAGAAAGAACTTGTCCGCCTTGGGGTTTTTGAAGAAATACGTGATGGGCGCATTAATATGCCGGATCTATATCGACTGGGTTTCGGTTTAGGGCGTAAAGGAGGGATTCCTCCTATAAACAAAGGATTAAACTAAGATAGGCTTGCGAAGATTTAAAGAAGGCGAGCTGGACCCGGAAGTGGTGTGTCGGAAATTCCGACATACCACTCAGCATGGATTGAACGCCTGGACGTGATACTAAAGATGAACGGCAGGGAATTACTCACCCATGCCGGAAAGATAAGCCATGAAATGGCATTGGGAAAATCCAAGCAGGAATACGAGAAATTTCGCCGCTTACAAATCGAAGCAGAAAAAAAGCAAAGTTTGGATGAAATTGAGCATGACATCAAAGAACTGAAAAAGAAATAGAACCAGCATTTATCCGCAGTGCCCGGCTGCGCACTGGATAGCTTTGAGATCATCGCAGCCCTTCGGGGGCTTGACAGAGCATAGCCATTATACAAAAATTAAACTGCGGAGAGATGTTTGAACAAGGTATTAAAAGAAAAAATACTGGAAGCCTTTTCCTCGGTCCTCCCGATTACGGTGATTGTGCTGATAGCCAGTGTAGTGCTTACCCCCATGCCATCGGGTACTATCCTGATGTTTTTGGCGGGGGCGGCCCTGCTTATCATCGGGATGGGGTTTTTTACCATGGGGGCGGATATGGCGATGATGCCCATGGGGGAAGGCATTGGTATCC
>BNVB01000097.1 GCA_025997795.1 Spirochaetia bacterium
AGCGGGGGAGGGGGGGGGGGGGGGCGGGGGTAGTTTTTACCGTGTTAGGATTAGTTTTTGGCATAAGGTCTCCTGGAAAACAGTATAACACATCGGGTGGCTTTTTTCAACACTTGTACAAAAAGGGCTTTTCGCCCCCGCAGGAAAGGGATAAACTTAGGTACTGGAGGAAGCCATGGATAAAAACACCCTTACCCTGTTTGCCCGGTACAACAAAGTATGTAACGAGGCAATGGATACCGTTATCAAAACCCTAAAGCCCGAAGAATGGAACCGGGAACTGGGAGGTTTTTTTAAGTCGGTTCAGGGGCTTTGTTCCCATTTGTATGTCTGCGATTTTAACTGGCTTAAACGTTTTTCAACATTCCGGGATTTTGTTGCTCTTAAAGACCCGCTCTTTAACCGGGAACGCTATTCCTTTAAGGAACTGCTCTTTGAGGATATGGCAGATTACCTTTCCGCCCGGCCGGTATTGGACGAAAAAATAAGCGCCTTTGCCGCTGAACTTTCCCCCGCAGACATGGAGGGCCTCCTTAAATATACCGATTCTTCGGGCACACCCAACGAACGAAACTTTGGCGGCCTTATTATGCAAAGCCTTAACCACGACACCCATCACCGGGGAATGATTTCTCTGTGCCTGGAAATACTGGGCAGGGAAAATGATTTTAGTTCTTTTGGCCAGGTAATTAAGTAAGCTTGCAAAACCCGCCGGGGCGTTATAGTATTTTACCGTATGCCAATAACATTATCGCGGGAAGAAAAACTCAAGTTTATGCGTACCCTCAACTGGGACTATACAACCCCGCCGGAAGATATGCTCGCCGTGCTTGAAGGAACCATCGACAAAGCCGGTCCTTTCGACAGGACTTTCCTCTTTGTACGGTCTCTGGAACGGATTCCCTGGCATTACGTGATATCCCTTTGGGGAGTGGAAACCGCCAAGGAACTGTATACCCCGGAAGCGGCCCGCCGCTTATGGCCCAAAAGCATGAGGAGTACCTATGACTTCGCTTTCGCAATACTACGAAGAGAGCCTGTATCCATTACAGAATGGGGTTCTCCGCGCTGTAGAGAATTGCAAAACACGTTTTTATCTCACCGGTGGCACCGCGCTTAGCCGGGCCTATTATCGCCACCGCTATTCGGACGATCTGGATTTTTTTGTAAATAACGATCCTGAATTTGATAAACAGGCGGATCTTGTTTTTGCAACATTACAGAACGAGGGCTTCGTTTGGGATGATTCGGAAAGTTTTGTCAAAGCCCCTGGATTCAGAACTCTTAAAATACGATGGGGAAAATCAGATGCCGTTTTAAAGCTTGATTTTGTAAACGATTCAACCCCTCATTTTGGTGAATTCACCACGGCGGAATTTTTTAACCGAATCGATCCGGTCCGCAACATTCTTTCCAATAAACTGGGAGCCGTTTTCCGTCTGGCAAGTAAGGATGCAGCGGATATCCGGGAAATCGCCATCCATGAATCCATTGATTGGACAATGATTCTAAACGAAGCCCGCCAAAAGGATGCGGGTGTTGATGTACCCTATATTTCGGAAATTCTAAAAGCCATGCCCCGCCATGAATTTGATGGTATCCACTGGATCACAGACCCCGGTTGGGAAACATTTCAGCGTGATATTGATAAAATTGTTTTTGACATGATGAACACTTAGCCGTCCTGTATCAAATCCAGCAAAGCGGATCTAAGCGCATCCAGTTCCCCCCGCAGATCCTGCCGGTCCCCGGAAAGTTCCTTTTCCAGCTGTGTTCGTGCTTCGTCTATGGAAAGTTTCCGTTCATAAAGCAGGTACTTAAAGCGCAAGAGGAGCCGGATATCCCTGCCGGAAAAAATCAGCTTACCCGAGAGATCTTTTCGGGGCTGGACAAAGGGCATTTCGGAAACCCAGTAGCGGAGTACGGAATTCTTTACTCCCAGAATCCGCTCCGCTCCGGCGCTGGTATGGTGTGCCACTAGTGATGTTCCCGCCCTCCGCGGGACCGTTCCTCGCGGGACCGCGAGGAACGGGACGGCCGGATCTCCGCCTCCACACTTACCAGCGAATAACCCAGGTCCTTGCGGATTTTGTTACGCAGGTACGCCTTGTAGGCATCACTTACTGCGGCGGGGCGCGAAACAAAAAACACAAACTTAACCGGATTGGCCGATACCTGAACGGCGTACTTTACCTTAAAGCGGGTCTGCGGCCCCGAGGGCGGCGGGTTTTCTTCCAGCCACTTTGCCAGGGCCTGGTTCAAAGCAGGTGTATCAATGCGGCGGCAAAGCTGGTTAAACATACGGATTGCCGTTTCCAGCAGTTCGTCCACGCCGCCGCCGCCAAGGGCAGAGACCGGAACGATGGGGGCATATTCCATCTGACCAAAGAAAAAATGTATCTTGTCCCGTTCCGCCGTAAAGGCGCTTTTTGAGAACGAAGGGCCAAAACCGCCCATGGCATCCCACTTGTTTAACACCAGGATGATCCCCCGGCCGCGGTCAGCGGCCAGGGCAGCGATTTTTTTATCCTGGTCGCTTAAGCCTTCCTGCGCGTCTATTAAGAGGAACACAATGTCCGCTTCCTCCAGCGTTTTTACCGCCCGGTTTACCGAATAATATTCGATATTTTCCGTCACCTTCGATTTGCGCCGGATTCCCGCCGTATCAAGAACCCGGAAATGTTTGTTCTTATAACGGAAGCTGCCTTCCACCACATCCCTTGTGGTACCGGGTACTACGCTGACAATAGAAGCAGCCGACGAGGTAAGGCGGTTTGAAAGGGTAGATTTTCCCGTATTTGGTTTTCCCAAAAGCGCCAGGGCAATGGGCCTAAGCGCCGGATCTTCGTCTTCTTCCACGGCCGAAAAATCCAGGCGGGATACTATGGCTGTTTCCAGTTCGCCAATATGATCCCCGTGTTCTGCAGAAATAAGGATCAGCGTTTGGAAGCCATAACGTAACACATTCCAGGCATCGCTTTCCCGGCGGCCTCCTTCGGTTTTGTTTACCACCACAATAAGACGGGACCGGTAAGGACGAAGCAGGGAAATTAGTTCTTCGTCTTCGGCGGTCAGTTCCCCCGCTTCCAGAAGAAGTACAATCAGGTCCGCCTCTTCGATGATCTCCACAGTCCGTTCCATGACAAGTTTATCCAGATCCGTTTGTTCGCCCCGGTCAAGCTTGTACCCGCCGGTGTCGATAAGCCGCAGGGGTTTACCGCCAATAAATGCCCGCTCTTCCACGGGGTCCCGGGTTACCCCCGGAGTAGGATCGGTAATGGCCCGGCGGCGGTGGAGCAGCCGGTTAAAAAGAGTAGACTTTCCTACATTGGGGCGGCCCACCAGGGCAACAGAGGGAACCCTGCGGTACCGCAGGGCGGGATCAAATTCCATCAAGGTGTTCCGCATACCAGCGCTGTACCAAACTTTCCACCGTCCGGTAGGAGGTGGAAGCCAGCGCTTCTTCTGCAAGGGCACGGCTGGATTCAAAGCTGATACTTCGGATAATGTGTTTTATCTGGGGAATGGAAGCGGCTGTCATGCTGAATTCGTCCAGCCCCAAACCAAGTAGCAGCGCCGTTGCCGAAGGTTCCCCCGCCAGCTCCCCGCACATGGCGGCGGTAATTCCCTTAGCGTGGGCGGCGTCAATCGTCTGTTTGATAAAACGCAGTACCGCCGGATGAGTCGGCTTGGCCAGGTAATTTACCTTTTCGTTTCCCCGGTCCACCGCCAGGGTATACTGAACAAGATCGTTGGTACCTATGGAAAAAAAGTCCGACTTTTCCGCCAGGATACCGGCAGTCATTACCGCTGCGGGAACTTCGATCATCGTTCCTGTTTCTATAGTGTCTGCAAAGGCCTGGCCCTTTTTGCGACATTCGGCACGGGCCTCGTCCAGAATGGCCAGGGCTTCTTCCAGCTCTTCTATGCCCGAAATCATGGGAAACATAATCCGCACCGGCCCGTACACGCTGGACCGGAGTATTGCCCGCAGCTGGGTTTTGAACAGATCCGGCAGGGAAAGGGAAAAGCGTATAGCCCGCCAGCCCAGGAGCGGGTTTTCTTCCATCTGCATACCCGGAAGCACCTTGTCGCCGCCAAGGTCCACGGTCCGGATGGTTACCGGTTTTCCCTTCATCGCCTTTATCACGGCGCTGTAGGCTTCCAGTTGTTCCTCCTCGGATCCGCGGCTGTTTTGGAGAAAAAGAAATTCCGAACGGAAAAGGCCTATGCCCTCGGCGCCGTAACGGTCCAGATCCGCCGCTTCTTCGCTTACGCCGATATTTGCCTTTAGGCTTACCAGGCGGCCGTCGGTAGTTTCGGCGGGAAAATTCCGTAAGGCGGAAAGGGCCCTTCCGGCCTTTTCCGCTCCGGCGATTTTTTTTTCATACGACTTAAGGGTTTCGGCATCGGGATCAAGTATCACCAGGCCCGCCCCGCCGTCCACAATAATCCGGCCGCCGGGGGTAATTTCACGGATAGCGTTGGACAGTCCCAGTACCGAAGGAATGCCAAAGGACCGCAGCAGTATGGCCGTATGGCAGGTCCGGGATCCCGCATCCATCACCAGGGCTTTGACCCGGTCCTTGTTCATGCCCAGCACTTCCGAAGGCAGAAGGTTCCGTGCCGCAAGGATTACATCCTCGTCCAAACCGGTAAGGGTAAAACGGCGGGTCCCCAAAAGGCAGTCAATAATGCGCCGGGCCACGTCGACCACATCCGCCGCCCGTTCCCGCAGGTACGCATCGGAAGATTCCATAAGTTTTCGGGAAAGATCCCGGGACACCTCAAACACGATCCATTCGATGTTTTCGTACTTTGATTCCAGCCGGGCCTTGATCTGGTAATGAAAATCCGGGTCTTCCAGCATAAGCAGATGAGCCTCAAAAATCGCCGCCTGTTCTTTGTTGATGTTCCGGGGGGAGCTTCGCTGGAAGTACCGGCTGTTTGTTTCCAGGGCACGCAGTTCGGCGGCCGCTTCTTCCGCCGCAGTAATAAATCGTTGTATCTCCTCTGCCGCCTTTTCCGGGGCAATTGAATAACGGGGAATCTCGCGTTCATCTTCGGGGCAGAGAAAGGCCTTGCCAATCACAAACCCCGGCGCTACAGAAATACCAGAAAGCGTTTTCATGCTAAAAAAAGATACTCCCAAAATCAATCAAATGCAACACGTACATTTGACACACGTACATTTGACCACTCGATCATAAGCGCCCCATGGCTTACAATGGCCCATGGGCGAAAGAAACCCAAACTGCCTCAAATGCGCTCACTTTAAGATTACCTGGAACCCGGCCTTTCCCAGGGCCTGCGAAGTTTTTGGCTTTAAGGGCCGGCACCTGCCCTCTGAAGAGGTATTTCGCGCCACCGGACAGCCCTGCCCGGCTTTTCTTATAAAAGAAGGGCTAAAATAGCTAAGCGCCCCTACTGGTACACTTCCACCGGCACAGAAAGGGCCGCTTCTGCCAGAGCGGCGCGGAGCTGCTCCGCCCGCTCTTCCAAAATCGCCGCCGGGGCCGCTTCTGCCAGAGGATCTTCCGGGGCGGGCCGGGCCTTGCCGTAAATCTGTACGGCCCTGATTCCCCCGCGCGCGCCATGTGCCGCCGCAGAAGCGGCGGCCAATTCTGTTACCAGGCGCACCCAGGCGGTTTTTTCTTTTTCCGGGGGTAATTGGCCCTTTACCATACATACCATGGTTTGTATGGTAAAGGGAGCGCCGGAAGCGGCAAATTCCCCAATACGGGAAAGCAGAGTTTCATGGGCTATGTCCGACTTGTCCATGGTTTTGTACCAGTCTTCTGTGGCGGCATCAAGTTTAAGCCAAAGGTAAAGACCGTTATTCGCGGCGTTCTTGAGCAAGTCAAACATAAGCGGATCCAAAAGGCCTGTTCCGTTGGTGATTAACACAATCTTTGTTTCCGCCAATTGCAGTGATCCCCGGTGTTCAAGGTACAATTCGCTTCGGATATTCTTTGCCGCTTCCAGCGCCTCCGCAAAATGGACAGACATGGTAGGCTCCCCGTTGCCGGAAAAACAAATGTCCCGGATAGGAATGTTTTGTTCCATTGCCTCCAGCATAGCGGAACGGAGCGCAGCCTTCATGGTTTTTAGCGAAAAACCCAAATCTGTTTTAAAGGGAAAAACTTCGCAGTAGGGGCAGTCAAAAGAACAGATCTTGGTATCCGGAAAAAGATTTACTCCGATAGAAAGCCCTGCCGAACGGCGGGAGTATACGGGGTAGATAATCGCCCCGCCTTCCCTGCTCCGGTGATCCGCCACCGCGCCTATGGTCATAGGATCCTTCACTTTGGGGTACTTGTTCCCCGAAGGGCTGCGCTTGCCGCATGGGCGCTTAACCCTTCGGCGCGGGCCAGCACTTCTGCGGCCTTTCTTGCCTCTTCAAAGCCCGTGCCGGGAATACAGGACAGCGTGGTAACGGTTTTTAGAAAATGCCGTACCGAAAGCCCTCCGGTAAAACGGGCGCAGCCCGAAGTGGGCAGGGTGTGGTTGATCCCCGCGCTGTAATCTCCCAGGACTTCCGCCGCCAGGGAACCGGTAAAGAGCGATCCGTAATTCCTAAGGAACGGCGAAGCCCCATCCGCCCCGCCGTCAAGCCAGGGTTTTGTATCCCCGGTATGGAGTTCCAGGTGTTCCGGGGCAATGGTATTGGCAATATGGATCGCTTCTTCCCGCGAACGATAAACGATAATAAGCCCCCCGGTTTCCAAAGAAGCGCGCGGGTTCTGGAATGGATGCCGGCTAAGCTGGGAATTGGCATCAAGCCGGCTTAGCTGTTTTTCCAGCGCCGTTGTAATATGTTTCGCCAGGGCTTTTTCCGGAACAAGCGCCCGGGCCCGGGCATCGGGATCATGTTCCGCCTGGGCCAGCATATCCGCCGCAATCAATTCCGCCGCTGATGTAGAGACATTTGTCTTTACATCTGTACCGGCAATTATTAATACATCTGTTGGACCGGCCACAAAATCTATTCCCACTTCGCCAAAAAGCAAACGCTTTGCCGCCGCCACATAACGGTTCCCCGGACCGGCAATAACGTCTGCCCTGGGAACCGACTCGGTACCCAGGGCAAGGGCCGCTATGGCTTGGGCGCCGCC
>BNVB01000098.1 GCA_025997795.1 Spirochaetia bacterium
ATATCACACTTGGCTTCAAAAACATTTTCCAGCCCCTGGGTAAGGAAACGGGAAAGGAGCGGATCGAGCATGACGGTAAAAAAGAAAATACCCCCGGCGGCGATAATTCCAAGAACCATGATGGGCAGCAGTTTAACCGGCCCTTTTTTGTTTATCTTGATGGCCTTGGCCAGTACTTTAAGCCGCTTTAGCGCTGTTTCGTCCAGATCTTCTTTTACGGTGTAGATCCCTTTTTCAAGGTTAAAGCAGGAACGGAGAAAAACCTGATCTTCGGGCTGTTCCAGTTTTTTTACAAAGTAGTTAAGCCGTTTTTCCTGGAGGGGTTTGTTAAACATCCCTGGTACCTTTTTTGACATCAGTTTCCCCTTAACCTAAAAAGTCGGCTTTATCGTGAATTATTTGGACAGCCTTTACAAGGTTATTGATGAACGGCGCTTTATTGATGTTTTGAACCAGTTTGCTGTTCCTTATCTTGGGGGCCAGGTTTTTCCGGTAGGAGGGAATAAGGGAACGAACAAGAATGTACATGGGAATCCACAAAACCACACCCGCGGTAATGCCCCCCGCTACCAAGGTATTGTTAAATCTGCTAAAGGGCACAAAGGGCATATTGTAAAGGATTGTATAGAAGGGAACAAGGCTTTCCACATGGAGCACTTCCCAGCCCAAAGCATCGGTTAAGGGCCAGATGGCAAAAAACAAAACCTTGATGATCGCCATAACCAGTAGCTTGCTGCCGTGGTGGTGTCTAAAACAGAAGGAAATAAGGAAAAAAAGTATCCAGAAGAAATTTCCCGCCGGAATAAGACCGAAGATAAGCCCCCAGGCAAAACCTGCGGCTATTTGACCGCGTTTCAGATTACCGTTGAGGGCGGCAATAAAACTTGCTATGCCTCTAATCATGGTTTAGAGTATATTACTCCGTATACAGTTTACGCAAGTGCCCTCTATCCGCTCCCAAGTCTTTGGTTATGTATTTGTCCAGACCGCCCATGGCTTCGATGGCTTTAAAGGCCTCCGCCAGGTAATCTTCCCGGACAGTCATGTAAGGAACTATTTGCGGCTTGGTTTTGATGTACGGTTCGCTGTACTGCCGCAGCAATTCCGCAGAAATCATATAATCTGCTATTATGGTTTCCTGGCTTGCCCCCAGAGCATAGAGCAGCAGCGCCGCCGCCATTCCGGTGCGGTCTTTTCCGGCGGAACAGTGAAAAAGAACCGGCATATTAGCGCTGTCTGCCAAAAGGGCAAAGAATTCCCGGTACCGGGGAATTGCTTCTGCCGTCAGCGCTGTATAAAGCCGCCGCATTTCTGCCGCCGCTCCCTCTGCATTTGCATTGTAGAGCCATTCGCCTGTATTGGAGGTGGTTCCCATCAGGTTTCCCGCATCAATGGGAAGCTCCACCAGGCGGGCCCCTCTTAGATTAAATAAAACGCTTTTTTCCTCTGCCGCCCGAAAGTCCACCACCGTTTTAATGTTCCGGCTTTCCAGTATAGTTTGATCCACCGCTGTCATGCCCGCCGGCCCTTCTGAACGGTAGATAAGTCCCCATTTTACCTGTTTTTGTTTTCCTTCCACGGTAACGGGACAGCCCCCCAATTCCCGTACATTCCGGATTCCTTCCATAGGAAGCACTCTGGTTTCCGCTAAAGTTGGAACTCTGGCTTCCGCTAAAGCTGGAATCCTGGTTTCCGCTGTGGTAAAACTGTCTTCCATACTGAGGTAATAGTACTAAAAAACCTATCTTGAGTAAACCAGAGGGATGTGATTTAATAAAGACATGAATGAAGAAGGCATCAGAAAACGTATCCGTACCCTTTTGGAAGAAATTCATGAGGAGGCAGATCCGGTCATTTTAAACCGCTGCCGCTCCATATTCCGGCAGGAAGTTTCCTTTTTTCACCGTTCCTACATGGCCGCCTATCTTTTACTTTTGGCCGAGGAAGGAAAAGCCGCCGTTGTTTCGTCCCCAGCCAGCCGGAACGAAACCGGCAAAGGCAGGGATCGTTCCGGCCGCAGGGATCGTAACCGGGAAGGAAGCAGAGACCGCAGCGGAGGCCGGGACAAAAACCGCGGAAGGGAACGTCCTGCCGAAGCGGTTCCGGTATTAAGCGAAGATGAATCGGTCAAACTCTTTATCAGCGCAGGCCGTAACCGCAAAGTTTTTGCCCGGGAAATCCTGGCCCTGGTAAATGCCAAAGCAAAAGTTGCCCGGGACGATATCGGAACAATCCGTATTTTGGATAACTATTCCTTTATTCAGGTTCGTACCGCCGCAGCGGAAGCGGTAATAGCAGCCCTCCATGGTCAGAGCTTCCGGGGCAGAATTCTTACGGTAAACTATGCCCGCCGCCGTGAAGAAGATGAAGAATCCGGTCTTTCTCCATCTGACATAGAAAGCGGTGACACGGAAGATTAATGGTTCCTATACGCATACCCGTTGGTGAATTACAGACCAACTGCTGGATCATCCCCTTGACGGAGGAAATGGAGGAACCGGGTACCTGTATCCTGGTTGATCCCGGCGATGAAGGCGGGCGGATACTGGCCCAGTTAACCAAACTAAAACTCCAGCCCCGCTGCATTGTGTTAACCCACGGTCACTTTGACCATGTTGCCGCCCTGCCGGAATTAGCAGCGGCCTTTCCCCATGTTACGATTGCCATACATACTACAGAGCAGGCAAAGCTGGGCCCCGGTTCGCTGGAACTGCACCGCCGGGACTTTGCCGCCGTGGACGCGCTTTCCTATGTGGATGCCCGCTGGAAACCACTGCCTGCGGCATCGCTTTTTCTTAACGAAGGCGATTCATTGGAACCTTTTACCGTCCTGCATCTTCCCGGCCACAGCCCCGGTTCTATCGGCCTTTACCAGCAAACAGAAAAAATCCTTATAAGCGGCGACACGCTCTTTTTTGCCGGAGTGGGCCGTACCGATCTTGCCGGGGGAGACGAGCAGCAGCTTAACCACAGTTTGGCGCGGCTTTTTACCCTGGATGGGGACACGGCGGTGTATCCTGGCCATGGCCCGGCGACAACCATAAGACGGGAAAGAGCCCGCTAAAAAGTTTTATCCCCGCTGTGTTTTATCCCCGCTGTGGACGAAATGATATATCCGGCTTATACTGTAACGTATGAAAGATATGGAACTTATTCGATCCAAAGAAGCCTTTATTATTGACATGGATGGGGTTATCTATCACGGTAACCAGCTTCTTAAGGGAGCGCTGGAATTTGTCCAGTGGATGGAAAACAACAGCAAATCCTTTCTTTTTTTAACCAATTCCAGCGAACGATCCCCTGTGGAACTTTCCCAAAAACTTGCCCGGCTGGGGATAGAGGTATACCCGGAACATTTTTATACCAGCGCCCTGGCCACCGCCAGTTTCCTGGCCACCCAGCATCCTGGCGGTTCGGTGTATGTGATAGGCGAACCGGGACTGATCCAGGCCCTCTATGACCAGGGCTTTACCATGAACAATGTAAACCCCGATTATGTGGTAGTAGGCGAAGGCCGCGGTTACAGCCTGGAAGCGCTGGAACGGGCGGTAAAACTGGTAGAAGCGGGCGCCCGGCTTATCGGTACCAACCCGGACATGAACGGCCCCATCGAAGGGGGCGTGATTGTCCCCGCCTGCGGAGCGCTGGTTTCTCCCATCGAGCTGGCCACGGGGAAAAAAGCTTACTTTGTTGGAAAACCCAACCCCTTGATGATGCGCCACGGCCTTAGGCGGCTTAACGCCAAACGGGAAGAAACCGCCATCATCGGGGACCGCATGGATACGGATATCCAGGCGGGAGTAGAATCGGAAATTGAAACGATACTGGTCCTTTCGGGAGTAACCAAAGCGGAAGAAATTGCCCGTTATCCCTACCAGCCGCGGCATGTGCTGGAAGGCGTTTTTGAGATACCGGCATAGGGTTTTGATATTCTTGGGTTTTGTCACTTTAACCGTTTTCTAACAATTCTTTTATTATTCCCTAACAAAAGAACATGATAATTATGGCAGCTTAATTTTAGGAGTTGCACATGAAAAAGTTTTTTGTTGTCCTTCTTGCGGGGATTACCCTCTCTGCTTTTGCCCAACAAAACTATACCATTGAAGTGGGTGGTTCTACATCGGTAACACCGCTTATGGAACAATTTACTGCGGCCTATGCCAAGGTAAAATCAAACATCAAAGTAAACATTAACCCAACCGGTTCCGGCGACGGGATCAAAAACGCCGGGGCGTTGTACCAAATCGGCATGACCAGCCGGGAACTTACCCCTGCGGAAAAAGGCCAGGGACTTAAGGAACAGATTATCGCCATTGACGGTATCGCAATCATCGTTCACCGGAACAATCCCGTGACGAATCTCTCGGTGGAACAGATTAGGGATATCTACAGCGGCGCCATTACCGACTGGAGTCAGGTTTCCGGCGGTAAAAAAACCGGGAAGATTGCCGTAGTAAGCCGGGAAGCCGGATCCGGCACACGTGGGGCCTTTGAAGAACTGGTTGGACTTAAAGCGCTGGTCGCCGGGGCCAACGAATCCACCAGTACCGGGGCCATCAAAGCGGGCATAGCCGGAAACCCCGATGCCATCGGGTATATTTCGCTGGGTTCCCTGGACCGGACCATTAGAGCGGTCTCGGTGGGCGGCGTGGCGGCGAGTACCGCCAATGTGGTTAAGGGGACCTACAAGATCGCCCGGCCCTTTATCGTCCTCTACAAGGACAACGCCCATGCGGAATCCAAAGCATTCCTCGCCTGGATGCTGGGCCGCGAAGCCCAGGCTATCGTCAAGACCAGCTGGATTCCAGTAAAATAACGGAAGTTCACGGGGCAGTATGTTGAATCGAAAACAAGCGGATACTTTTTTTAAACACCTCTTTAAAATCGTTTCCCTGTTTTCGATTCTTGCCCTGGGGGCTATTCTGCTCTTTGTATTTGTTCAGGGGTTCTTGCCCTTTGTTACACCCACTGCGCCCGGTATCAAGCTAGTTCTCCAGAATATAGACGACATAACGGTTAACGGAAAACAATATATCGATCAATCTACCTTTATTGAATTACCTAGAGATACCAAAACTATTTCCATTCGTTTCCCTTCGGCCGCTTCTTTACCCGGCATGGAGTTAGACGATGATTGGGATTGGGATGATGAAATAGCCGAATCGGATTTTGCCGCGGAAGAAAGTGAAATTTTAGCTGAAAGTGAAACTATACCCGAAGATGAAGTTGTAGCCGAAGAAGAAATGCCCGGTGATACAATACTGGAAATTGCCGTTAACACATCAGAAAAGAATCCTGAAAAAAAACTTACCCTGATCACTGCGGGCGGCGGTGAGTTGACTTATCCCGAGGCCTATGTACATACCATAAGCTGGCACGGACTTATCGCCGCCCTGGACCGGAAGGTTCACATTATCCTCCCGGAGCCGCCCTACAACCCGGCGCGTTTTTTGGCGGGTATGGAATGGCAGCCTGTCCGGGACAAACTCTTTGGTATTTTTCCCATGATCGCCGGGACGCTTCTGGCAAGTTTTGGGGCCATAGTGCTGGGGGTTCCGGCGGCGCTGCTTTGTGCAGTGTTCATGGCGGAATTTCTTCCCCCCAAAGCCGCCGCCCTCCTGCGGAGCGGCATTGAACTCCTTGCGGGAATTCCTTCGGTGGTTTACGGATTTTTCGGCCTTATGGTGATTGTTCCGGCGGTACGGACGGTGTTTCATGTCCCTTCGGGAAACACTTTGCTTGCGGCGGTTATTGTGCTGGCCCTGATGATCCTGCCCACGGTGATCACCATTGCCGAAACGTCCCTGCGGGCGGTGCCTCTGTCCCTGCGGGAAGCGAGCCTTTCTCTGGGGGCCAGCAAAATGCAGACCTCCTGGCGGGTGGTTTTGCCCCATGCCCATTCGGGGGTAATTGCCGGAATTATCCTGGGCATTTCCCGGGCGGTGGGAGAAACCATGGCGGTGATCCTTGTGGCGGGTAATTCGCCCCATCTGGTTCACGGTCCCCTGGAAAGCATACGGACCCTCACTGCCACCATCGCCATGGAAATGGGTTATGCGTCGGGGCGGCACAGCGAAATGCTTTTTTCTATCGGGGTGGTGCTGTTCATCATCATTTTATTTCTTAACAGTTTGATCCTGGTTTTCCGCCGCCGGATGGAATCTGCTTGATATGAAACGGATAAAAATGAAACGGATAAAAAAACGGACAATTCTGGACAGTCTTCTCCTTGGCCTTATGGCGCTGGCCATGGCAGCTGTGGCGGCTATCCTGGTTTATATACTCGTGTACATACTCCGTTCCGCCGCGGGCTTTCTTAACCTTTCGTTCATTTTCCGCTCCGCCGATGAGGGCGGCATATTCCCCATGGTAGTAACAACCCTCTATGTGGTACTGGCATCCATCGTCATCGCTTTGCCGGTGGGAATTGCCAGCGCAATTTTCCTTACCGAATACTCAGGCAATTCCGCAGTGATTCGCCTGCTCCGGCTGGCCATTGAAACCCTGGCGGGAATTCCTTCGATTATCTACGGCCTTTTCGGGCTCCTAATGTTTTGCCGCTTTTTTGGTTTCGGCCAGTCGATTATCGCCGGGGCCTTTACCCTTTCCATTATGATCCTGCCGGTGATTATCCGGACCACCGAAGAATCCCTTAAATCCGTACCGGAAACATTCCGGGAAGCTTCCCTTTCTTTGGGGGCCACCAAGTTCCAGACTATCTTTCATGTGGTATTGCCTTCTGCCCTGCCGGGCATTGTTACTTCGGTTATCCTTGCCGTGGGCCGGGTGGTGGGGGAATCCGCCCCGGTGCTGCTGACCGTGGGGCTTTCCAAAAACATACCCCGGTCAATTTTTGAATCAGGCAGAACCATGACGATACATCTGTACTATTTAACCAACGAAGCAATCAATCCCGATGATTTCGGCATTGCCTTTGCCACCGCCGCAGTATTGGTAATCCTTGTGGTGATCATCAACACGCTTACCAAAATAATTACCGGAAAGTTCAGG
>BNVB01000099.1 GCA_025997795.1 Spirochaetia bacterium
GAACTTACCCAGTCCGGGTCTACTGCCCGTATTGATTTTCCCTTTACCTTTAGCCGTATCCGGGGAAACCTCCGGTCCCAGCGGAATATTTCCCGGAGCCTTGTTTATGCGGGAAACACTATCCAGGACGATCTTTTCCAGTACAGCCAAAGCCTTTCGGAAACATCCCCCCTGTGGAAAACGGTTCCGGTATTTGCCCTGTTTGATCCAGGCCTTGATTCTGCCATGGATAAAACGCTTTCCAGTTATACTCAAAACCAGGAAAACACCCGGTTTCACGAAGTTCTTGGGATTAACCTGCTCTTTCCCGAACGGTACAATGTCCTGGCCCTCATCATCCCCGTTAGTCACTTTACCCAGTTGGACAGAACCATGGAACAGCGCCTGGATACCCGGCTTGACGTATTTACGGTAAGTTCCGGATTCGGTTTTTCCGCCATCAACCTTTTTGGCGCCATGGGAACGAACCCGCTGTTTAGCTTTTACCGGAACGATGAATTACGCCATTCCATATCCGGTGTTATCGCTTTTCCCCGTTCAGAAGATCCTCTGTGGCGTATCCAGGCGGAACAGAGTCTGGGTATCTATGGTTTTAAGGGAGCGGAATTGGGAATAAGCAATACCTATACTATTTCTTCTACCGGGTGGATAGAAAGTTTTGGCCTGCTCTGGGTTATACCCCGGGAAAAAAGCCTTCTTTCTGCGGTGTACGAGGCCGGCATGAGCCGTCTTGTGAATCGCAGTTCTTTTCCTGTTATTGCAGAACTTGCCGGGAGTGAATATGAACGGCTCTCCAGAGAAACGCTGGATCTGGTTATCGATAAATCCGGCGAATATGGAATATACTCTGCCACGGTGGGACATGAATCGGTGGTTCGAATTTTGGGAAGACTTACCCTTACGGGTTTTGTAAAAATGGGACTGCGCCGGGATGTGCAGGCGGAAATTCTGGGACTAATGCTTTCCTTCGGCACTACTCTGAACGTCAGCTTCTAGGGCTTCAATAAGACTGGTAATTGATTCTTTTTGTTCATCACTTGCTGCCTCCAGCGCCTTTTTGTATTCTTCCAGGGCCCTGGCGGGAAGTCCCGCTTCATTAAGATAGGCGGCATATTCCTGCCGTACAAGGACATTATTTTCCTTTAAGAGGCTCGTTTGGTATGCGTCCGCCGCTTCGGGTTTTCCCTGATTTTTTTGGGCCCTGGCCAAAAGCAGCAGGGCCTGGGGGGTTTCGGTATTGTTGTATTTAACAAGAATCTCTTCGGCTTCTGCCGCCCGTCCCAGTGCAAGAAGAACCAGCGCATAGTTATAACCGTCGTCGTAACTTTCCGGTACCAGGGCAAGTACCTGCCGGTAATAGTCTTCGGCTTGTTCCAGTTCTTCGGTTTTTATGCAGGTATAGGCCGCCGCTTTAAGGGCGGTGATATTTTCCCCGTCAGTTTCAAGTACCCGTTTAAAGTACAATAGCGCGTCATCATACCGGCCTGTTTCATAGGCAATGCGGCCCAGATTATATTCCGATGCAGTTTTTGTTGTCCGGTGGAATTTTGATTTGTTAAACCACGCTTCCGCCTCGGCATATTTTTTTAGTTCAAAGTAGGCCGTACCCAGAGTATAGTATTCTTCCGCTTTTGCGGCGGAAGAAACACAGGAAAAAAACGGAACAACAAGAAAGACCGCCAGTAACGCTATAAATGCAGTACGGGACCCGGTTTTCATTTTTTTCCGGTTCCCAGCACCGTATCTTCTATTTCCCGCAGCTGCTCCCGGTAAAGCCGGGCGATGTTGGCGCCGTAGTCGGCGATAAGCTGGATGATGTTCCGGGGATGTTCCGGTAAATCCCGTCCGTTGATCCGGTCTCCCGCATCTCCCAGGCCGGGCAGTATGTAGGCCAGTTCGTTCAGCATTGGGTCCATCCAAAGGGTATAAACCGTACAGTTTTCCAGGGCCCGGACTACCCGGAGCGCCCCCTTGAGGGCAGAAATCACATTGATAAAACTAACCGACCGGGGTTTAATCCCCTCCCCCAAAAGGTACTTAACCACCGTTACCAGGCTTCCGCCGGTGGCGTTCATAGGATCGGCAAAAATTAGATCCCTGCCGTTAAGGGACTGGAGGTCAAAGTAGGATTTATCCAGATCCAGAATGTACTCCATATCGTTTTCATGTTTTGAATCGTCCCGGTTAATTTTAAAAAGGGCAAAGGGGGTAACATAGGCGTGGGATGAATATTCCTCAATTTCCTTGGAAAGGATCATCGAAGGCAAGAGGGCCCCCCGGAGCATAACGCACATAACGGTGTTTTCTATTTTTTCGTCGATATTGTTGATCTTGTGGATGGCAAAATTCTGTACCGGCACGTCCACCGGGGTCTTTACCACAAGATAATTTTTGTTTGACGCCGGGGTGCCGCCGTAGGCCAGCTTAAAAAGCATTTCATAGGCCCGCTGGATATAGTAGACAAACTCCTCGTGCTCTGTCCGGTAATCCCGCAGTTTGGCAATTACCCTGGATGCCTCGGGGTGGTTTTCCTGGGGGGTCAGGAATGAATAAACCCGCAAGCCTTTTTCATCCTTGCAGAGTTCCTGCATAAGGCTGCCCATTTCGTTGTAAAGTCCAATCAGGTTTGCCTCTTCCCGCTTTTGTTCCGATTCAAGGCGGGTGGTGGAAAGGATATTAAAACAGGCCAGGGCTTTCCGGTAAAGACCATCCATACGGGAAAGATTTGCCTTGTCGGAACCGGTTAAAAATCCGTCGAGGTCCTCTGCTTTAAGAACAACTTTATTCATACATCATAGATTACTCCGGGCTGTCAGGAATTGTCTAGACCCGGATCCCCCAGCCTGCTTTACATTCGCAGGGTCTGTGTTATACTAGCAAAATGGATAAATCGTCTATATGGGACAATCATAACCACGGCTCCGTAGGCGAATTCCTGCTGGAATCTATGGCCGAAAATGCCAATATGTCCGTTGTTTCGGCCTATTTTGGAACTGATTATAAAAACACCCTCCCAACACTTGTAGAGCGAAATGCTATCTTTATTGGTAAGGGATTAAAGCTGAAACAACCAGTCATCCTTGAATTAAATAATCGTGACTATTTATTCACGCCATATAACGGAGCTAATTCTTGAAAAGTATAATGAAAAAAACACCTGATCCACTTGAGTACCTCTATGATATACCAACAGATCAAGAACAATGGAGGGATTTGTTTTTCTCGACGGTAAAACTGAGGGGTGATACATTCATTCGTCAGATTATACAGTACGGCTATTTTGCCGAACAGTTTCCAAGCTGTTTTCAAGCGGTCAAATTTACCGAGAGTATTGACTCTCTTTTGCCTCTTGTTAAAACGGGTGGAGCCAATCTTCTTGCTACAATGCCAACAACACTGTCAACGTATAAAAATGACATTTCACGAAGAATACTGTCATTGCCCAACCCAAAAACATTTTTACGGCTAGCTAGTTTTATGAAAGAAAACTGGGACGATATACAGAGAATTGCTACGAGTGAAAATTCACAGTCGCCTATTACCTGTATAACTTCTTATGATTTTGCTGAACAAGAATTTCTTAATAGTGAAAATGTCAGAGAAAGTTTCCGCTTAAAAAGTGATTTCATAGATGGCATTAAAGACTGCATCCTTGTTTCCCTTGGATATAAATATCGCTTAAAACTAGATATTGCAAACTGTTATAATTCTATTTATACGCATTCTGTCTCTTGGGCTGTATGTGGCAAAGATATTGCCAAAAAGTACTTACTCACAAAAGAACCAAAGTCTGCACAAAAAATATATGAGTTAGCAGATGCGCTGGATGAATTTATGCGGTATCAAAAAAATAATGAGACCAATGGTATTGTTGTCGGTCCATTTACCTCACGGATTTTCTCTGAGATTATTTTAGCAGCAATTGACCATAAATTATCTGAAAGGGGGTATGTGTTTCGCCGATATGTAGACGATTATAAGTTTTATTTTCGCACAGAGGCTCAAGCGCAAGAAAGCGTGCCGAATATTGAAAAAATTCTAAATGAGTTTAATCTCAATTTGAACATAGCAAAAACAGAAATAACACGTTATCCATTCGAAGTAATTGCATCAATTAAAACAGATTTTGAGGATGTGATTAAAACCGAAGGTGTATTTGGCGTATTAAATACTGCAACACAACTATTTTTAAATGGAGAAAAAGGAGCCTATAAATATGCCCTTAAATTTATCAACAACAAAGAACCTCACACTGATGATTTTTCTTTGGTAATCGCTTCCTTGTTGAACATTATGCTACTTGATCCAAAATTGGGAAAGTATGTCGTCGCCTACTTACAAAATCACTCCAATACATGGAATAAAGAAAAATTAGATAATATTGTGAATAGAGAATTGAATAGTAGTCTGTCTAACGAATTACAGGAGGAAGCATTGCTGTTCATTCAAATAATTAAAGAATTAAAACTAAATCTGACCGGCGAAAATTTAATTGCTATATTAAAAAGTCAAAATGACTTTGCGCTTGTTATCGCTTTGGATATTTGGAAAAATAGAAATAAATCTGTCGTTAGAACAAGGACAGAAGCAAGAGAAATCACAAGTGCAATAAACAATTTTTCTTCAACATTAGCAGGTGAATCATATCATGGTTCACGATGGTTTCTACTACATGAATTAAAAATGCATCAACTATTAAACGATGTTTTAATGCCAAAACCGAAGTATGATGCTTTTTTTACAAAATTGTGTGACTGCAAGGTTACGTTTTATAATGGATTGAGGTGAAACGATAATGATTGAAAAACCACCATATACCATCACAGAAAAATCCGCCGACCCACAAACGAACACAAGCGGGCTTGATGACACAGCGATATACCAGTTTTATGAGTTGACGGCGGAGAAGGCGCAGGCTACGGAGGGAAAGGGATGAATTATGGTAAATAATAACGCATCACAATCACCCGAAAACATAGTAAATGACATTACTTTTATGATGGACATGGAAGACATGCCGCTGAACGAGCAGGAAAAACAACGCCTCTGCGATTGCATAAGTGGCAAAGTTATATTCACGATGTTTTGCGTGAAACGATTGCTAAATATGCAGCGTATGGAGTAAAACAATGAACAAAGAAAAAAAACCAACCGCCCTCAACACAAGGAGCCCCAATGCTGCTAAATAGTGACGAATATATAAAAATTGTCAATGGGATTAAAACTCAAATCCGTGAAGCCCAATACCGGGCAGTTCTGGGCGCCAATAGTGAAATGATAAAATTCTATTGGGGCATTGGGAATATTATCAACGAGCAAAGCATCTGGGGTAATAAATTTATTGAAAATCTATCGAGAGACATTAAGCAAGATTACCCGGGTTCTACCGGATATTCGGTGCGAAACTTGAAATATATGGCAAAATTTGCCAAAATTTATCCGGATGAAACACTAATTGTGCAACGAGGAGTTGCACAATTGCCGTGGAGACATAATATTGTACTCATGGAGAAAATCAAAGATGACGAACAACGGAAATGGTATATCGCCAAAGCTATCGAAAACGGTTGGACTCGTGATGTTTTGGTTCATCAAATAGAATCAAACCTCTATCGTCGGCAAGTAAAAGCAAAAAAAATTACCAATTTTGGAAAAGCCCTTGCACCGCCGCAAAGCGAACTTGCCGTTCAAACTATTAAAGACCCCTATGTTTTTGATTTTATTACTGCCAAAGAAGGTATACTTGAGAGAGAAATTGAAAGCGAGTTAGTTAAAAATATCACAAAATTATTGCTTGAACTTGGTACAGGTTTTGCCTTTATAGGCAATCAGTACCACCTTGAAGTAAGCGGCAGGGATTTTTATATCGACCTTTTGTTTTACCATCTAACCCTTCGGTGCTATGTGGTAATTGAACTAAAAACAGGAGAATTCGAGCCTGAATATGCAGGGAAGCTTAATTTTTATCTTTCCACCGTAGACGACATTCTAAAAACGGAACATGATAATCCATCTATCGGCATTTTACTTTGTAAAACCAAAGATAATTTGATTGCAGAATATGCCCTCAAGGATATGACGAAGCCTATCGGAGTGAGTGAATACAAAGTTTCTGATAAATTGCCCAAAAAGTATAAGGGCGCCTTACCCTCTGTTGAAGATATTAAAAGTCGCATATTAGGGGAAGACTAAAATCACGGTAGAAAACACAGAAATAGCGGTAACACCAATTAGCGCCCTCGTTTCGCAAATCAAAATCTTGATGACACAGGCGCGAGCCGCTGTAGCGCATGAGGTTAATGCATACAACTTGCAAACCTATTGGGAAGTAGGGCACATCATTGTTGAATATGAGCAGAAGGGTAATATCAAAGCGCAGTATGGGACTCAATTATTAAAAAACCTGTCAAAATGGCTCACTCAAGAGATTGGCGCAGGATTTTCACGGTCAAATCTGCAAAATATGCGGAATTTTTATCTTGCCTATCCAATTTGCCAGACAGTGTCTGGCAAATAATAATCCACTGCCACGCTGGCAGATACTCTAAAACAGACATGCAGGAGCTGATAGCATGAAGAAATCCGAAATCCCCATCCGCAGCAGTGCTGCCGAATATCTCACCTTTGTTGCCCCCTCTGACAACTCGCAGTCTGCGTAAATCTTTCCAATATGCTCATTTATTATTGGAAGATTCACATCATACAGCATATCCATCATCTTTTTCGTAAGCCATATATTCTCATTTTCTTATCGCATTTCATACCGTTTCTGTGAATCTCTGCCTTCTTTACTGTTCCCTTTTGACTCAACAAATGAGAGATATTTGGCCCTACTTCTTCGGATTGGGTTTTCGTATT
>BNVB01000100.1 GCA_025997795.1 Spirochaetia bacterium
TTTTGATTTTGATGTCCCCCTCGTCCATGCCGTAATTCCGGGGACCGAAGGCAATATCGTCTTCCACTGTAGGCATAAAAAACTGATCGTCGGGGTTCTGGAATACCAGACCCACCCTGCGCCGGATGGATCATTGCCAGTAAATGTAAATCGGCAATCTTGAACTTTCAACAGTTAATCCGGTAGCTGTAATGGGTCCTGTTTTAGGAACAGATTATTCTCATTCCAACCAAATTGTGCGGCAAATGTTAGAAGGTAAAATCAGTGCTTGTCCTAAAATTGATTCCTGTTATGTTGATGTCCGTGACGTTGCCGATTTACATTTACTGGCAATGATCCATCCGAAGGCGAAGGGGGAACGATTTCTTGCGACTTCCGGCAATGCTCTGTCAATGCTTGATATAGCAAAAATACTTAAAAACAGATTGGGTGATGACGCAAAAAAAGTTCCGGCTAAAGAACTCCCAAATTGGAAATTGAAATTGGCGGCATTATTTAATCCATCTTTGAGAATGTTGGCTGCCTTACTTGGAAAATACGCACAAGTCAGTGGTGAAAAAGCTCAAAACTTGTTGAATTGGCATCCTCGTTCTAATGAAGAAGCTATTGTTGCAACAGCGGAAAGTTTGTTGCGGTTAGGCTTAATAAAAAAATAAGGATTGAATTAACCCCAATAGTCCGCCATCCATGGCGGAGGAGGACAAAAAAACTTCGTCTATCATACGATTTGCGCCGTTAAATCCTCTTTACCACCTTTTTATCATTATTATTTTTCTATAAAAATTTATTGTGTTATCTTTTAAGTCCAGAGTTAAATAAATATATTCATTTATGAAATACATATCCACAATACGTGTTATTTCGCAATTTTTTAGTTCCCTGGGTATATGATCTTTTAAATAAAATCGGCTGACAATTTCTTTGCCGCTTTCTATATACCCATTATCAATTATGGACTTTATATAATCATAATGGTAATCCATATCCGGAAAAATGCGATTAATATCTCCGTTATATTCCTTCAGTAACATATTTTCAATTTTATTTTGTTCCGTTATTTTAATATTTTTTATTATGACCGTATTGCCATTTTCCATATATTTTTCTATTAAATATTCTTCAAAAATGCCGCCATCATAGGTTTGTAAATTATCCCATACCAATTGATGAACTATGATATTTTTCCCATTCAATCCGATTAGATTGTCGATGACATAACGATATCTATCCGGTGTTGCCTGAATTATTGAAACAAACAAAAATAAAAATCCAACAACAAAATAGTATTTTTTGTTCATTATTTCCTCTGTAATAATTTATACTTGATTCTGAAAGGAAAAGCAATTAGCCCCTACAGCCCACATTCTTCAAGGAGCGCTGAATTGCCGAGTATCTTTTCAGCTTCACCGTCAGCTCTTTTCCTGCCTTCTTTTAAAAGAATCACCTGTGAACAAAGATCCCGGGCCATATCAAGATCATGAGTGGCGATAAGCATGGTTTGGGGGAGCTCCTTCAACAGGGAAATAAGGTTACGCCTGGCCCGGGGATCCAAAAAGGAACTGGGTTCGTCCATGAGAAGGAGGGACGGTTCCATGATGAGTATTCCGGCCAGGCCGACAAGACGCTTCTCGCCGCCAGAAAGATGATGAGCTGAACGCTCCTTCAACTTGCTTATATTGAGCTTTTCCAGGATGGCGTTCATTTTGATTTTGATGTCCCCCTCGTCCATGCCGTAATTCCGGGGACCGAAGGCAATATCGTCTTCCACTGTAGGCATAAAAAACTGATCGTCGGGGTTCTGGAATACCAGACCCACCCTGCGCCGGATATCCTTAAGGCTGTCTTTGCATACGCTGATGCCGTCAACACTCAAGGTTCCGCCTGAAGGAAGCAGCACCCCCGAGAGGGCAAGAAGAAAGGTTGATTTCCCTGCGCCGTTAGCGCCAATGAGGGCAAATTTTTCACCCCTTTTAAGATTAAGCGTAATACTGTCAAGGGCAGGTTTTGTATCCTGGGGGCTGTATTTAATGCTGAGATTTTCTGCCTTAATCATCTATTGATGCCGCCCATGAGGGTTTCCGCAAAAGAGCCGGCAAATGTACTCCAGTTAAAAAAACGGAAAAAAATTGCGCTTCCGCAGAGGACAATCGCATATACAAAATCTGAAAGACCCAAAGCCTTGCCTGAATTATCGCAGTAAACCCCTTCAAAGCCCCGGCATTTCATCACCGCATATACTTTTTCTGCCCTGTCAAAGCTGCGTATCAGAAGCTGGCCCAAAAAGCTTCCCATGTCCTTCATTCTGATGCCTCCCTGATCCCTGGAGCGGAGCAGATAGGCCGTAGACATGGCGGCGGCTTCGCCTAAAAGCACAGAGATATAACGCCAGGTCATGGCAAGCTGGAGGCCGAATATTTTCGGCATTCCCATACGGGTAAGCTGGCGTATGAGATCCGGAAAAGAGGTTGAAGCAATGAGGATAAGGGCCGCCATAACTGCAAGAAAGGTTCTAAGCATTATTGATACAAAAGACAGCATGCCCGCAGTAACACTGATACTACCAATATAAAAAACCGGGGATCGTAATAACACAAGGTTTGAAAGAGCGCCCATAAGTGCAAAGGGAAGGCTCAAAAGAAAACGGCCCAGCAGAGGTTTCCAGGGAATTCCTGACAATGACAGTAATACTGCGGGGTACAGCAGATATACTGCCAGTCCGCTCACTTCTGTATTGGGAAAGGATATTACCGCCCCGATATAAACCAGGGTGGTAATTATCTTGGCCCCAGGGTGGAGCCTGTGTACCGGAGAATCAAGCCGGGCAAGGCCTTCGAGACGGCCTATACCCTCGGCTTTTTTGTAGAAGTCCACGTAAATTTATGCCGCTTCTTTCTTCTGGTGTGGAATAGTTCTGAAAGCGCGGATAAGGAGACCTATGCCTCCTGCCAGCAGTACCGTAATGATGCAGCCTATGATTCCCGCCGCAGCCGTACCAAGGGGAGATCCCTCTTCATCGTTGGCAAAGGCATAATCGGGCATAAAGGCAACAGCCTCCACTGCCTGAGCTGCTGCGGCAAAAACCGGCCCTTCCCTTTCAAGCTCTGTTGTTCCTGCGGTCTTTTCCATAGACCATTCAAGCCCGTCAGGATAGGAGGATGCAAATATCGAAAGCACTCCCCCTGTTATAACAGCCAGAACCACAAAACTTATGAGAATGTTTTTAAGAGCCAGGCCATAGGGAATCGGGATATTGCTTGCAGCGCTGCCGAGAAGTTCCGGCCGGAGGCTCTGTACATAGCAGAGTACTGCTGCGGTTACAAGGCCTTCTACAAGACCAATGGCAAGGTGTATGGGCTGCATTAACAGTAAAAATGTGCCGAAGGGAAGCTCCGTAACTCCTGAAAACAGAGCTTGAAAGGGAAGGGCCGGTTTTTGCCGCAGCAGCTCAGGCAGTGGAGGCTGTTGCCTTTATGCCCGATTATGCCTTTGCCAACGATGAAGAGGGATCTCCCCTTGGTACGGCTGCGGCGGGAATCATAGGCTGCATCATTACGGTACTGCTGGCAGGAGGCATAGGTCTCCTTATCCGCGCTTTCAGAACTATTCCACACCAGAAGAAAGAAGCGGCATAAATTTACGTGGACTTCTACAAAAAAGCCGAGGGTATAGGCCGTCTCGAAGGCCTTGCCCGGCTTGATTCTCCGGTACACAGGCTCCACCCTGGGGCCAAGATAATTACCACCCTGGTTTATATCGGGGCGGTAATATCCTTTCCCAATACAGAAGTGAGCGGACTGGCAGTATATCTGCTGTACCCCGCAGTATTACTGTCATTGTCAGGAATTCCCTGGAAACCTCTGCTGGGCCGTTTTCTTTTGAGCCTTCCCTTTGCACTTATGGGCGCTCTTTCAAACCTTGTGTTATTACGATCCCCGGTTTTTTATATTGGTAGTATCAGTGTTACTGCGGGCATGCTGTCTTTTGTATCAATAATGCTTAGAACCTTTCTTGCAGTTATGGCGGCCCTTATCCTCATTGCTTCAACCTCTTTTCCGGATCTCATACGCCAGCTTACCCGTATGGGAATGCCGAAAATATTCGGCCTCCAGCTTGCCATGACCTGGCGTTATATCTCTGTGCTTTTAGGCGAAGCCGCCGCCATGTCTACGGCCTATCTGCTCCGCTCCAGGGATCAGGGAGGCATCAGAATGAAGGACATGGGAAGCTTTTTGGGCCAGCTTCTGATACGCAGCTTTGACAGGGCAGAAAAAGTATATGCGGTGATGAAATGCCGGGGCTTTGAAGGGGTTTACTGCGATAATTCAGGCAAGGCTTTGGGTCTTTCAGATTTTGTATATGCGATTGTCCTCTGCGGAAGCGCAATTTTTTTCCGTTTTTTTAACTGGAGTACATTTGCCGGCTCTTTTGCGGAAACCCTCATGGGCGGCATCAATAGATGATTAAGGCAGAAAATCTCAGCATTAAATACAGCCCCCAGGATACAAAACCTGCCCTTGACAGTATTACGCTTAATCTTAAAAGGGGTGAAAAATTTGCCCTCATTGGCGCTAACGGCGCAGGGAAATCAACCTTTCTTCTTGCCCTCTCGGGGGTGCTGCTTCCTTCAGGCGGAACCTTGAGTGTTGACGGCATCAGCGTATGCAAAGACAGCCTTAAGGATATCCGGCGCAGGGTGGGTCTGGTATTCCAGAACCCCGACGATCAGTTTTTTATGCCTACAGTGGAAGACGATATTGCCTTCGGTCCCCGGAATTACGGCATGGACGAGGGGGACATCAAAATCAAAATGAACGCCATCCTGGAAAAGCTCAATATAAGCAAGTTGAAGGAGCGTTCAGCTCATCATCTTTCTGGCGGCGAGAAGCGTCTTGTCGGCCTGGCCGGAATACTCATCATGGAACCGTCCCTCCTTCTCATGGACGAACCCAGTTCCTTTTTGGATCCCCGGGCCAGGCGTAACCTTATTTCCCTGTTGAAGGAGCTCCCCCAAACCATGCTTATCGCCACTCATGATCTTGATATGGCCCGGGATCTTTGTTCACAGGTGATTCTTTTAAAAGAAGGCAGGAAAAGAGCTGACGGTGAAGCTGAAAAGATACTCGGCAATTCAGCGCTCCTTGAAGAATGTGGGCTGTAGGGGCTAATTGCTTTTCCTTTCAGAATCAAGTATAAATTATTACAGAGGAAATAATGAACAAAAAATACTATTTTGTTGTTGGATTTTTATTTTTGTTTGTTTCAATAATTCAGGCAACACCGGATAGATATCGTTATGTCATCGACAATCTAATCGGATTGAATGGGAAAAATATCATAGTTCATTAATTGGTATCGGATAATTTACATACCTATGATCGCGTCATTTTTGAATAATATATAATAGAAAAATATATGGAAAATGGCTATACGGTTATAATAAAAAATGTTAAAATAACGGAACAAAATAAAATTGAAAATATGTTACTGAAGGAATATAACGGAGATATTAATCGCATTTTTCCGGATATGGATTACCATTATGATTATATAAAGTCCATAATTGATAATGGGTATATAGAAAGCGGCAAAGAAATTGTCAGCCGATTTTATTTAAAAGATCATATACCCAGGGAACTAAAAAATTGCGAAATAACACGTATTGTGGATATGTATTTCATAAATGAATATAT
Organism: Spirochaetia bacterium; assembly: GCA_025997795.1. Taxonomy (GTDB): domain Bacteria; phylum Spirochaetota; class Spirochaetia; order Treponematales; family Breznakiellaceae; genus BNVB01. The sequence continues at coordinate 5,691 of BNVB01000100.1, forward strand.
TTATTTAACTCTGGACTTAAAAGATAACACAATAAATTTTTATAGAAAAATAATAATGATAAAAAGGTGGTAAAGAGGATTTAACGGCGCAAATCGTATGATAGACGAAGTTTTTTTGTCCTCCTCCGCCATGGATGGCGGACTATTGGGGATAATTCAATGCTTATTTATTTATTAAGCCTAACCGAAACAAACTTTACGCTGTTGAAACAATAGCTTCTTCATTAGAACGAGGATGCCAATTCAACAAGTTTTGAGCTTTTTCACCACTGACTTGTGCGTATATTCCAAGTAAGGCAGACAAAATTCTCAAAGATGGATTAAATAATGCCGCCAATTTCAATTTACAATTTGGGAGTTCTTTAGACGGAACTTTTTTTGCGTCAGCACCCAATCTGTTTTTAAGTATTTTTGCTATATCAAGCATTGACAGAGCATTGCCGGAAGTCGCAAGAAATCGTTCCCCCTTCGCCTTCGGATGGATCATTGCCAGTAAATGTAAATCGGCAACGTCACGGACATCAACATAACAGGAATCAATTTTAGGACAAGCACTGATTTTACCTTCTAACATTTGCCGCACAATTTGGTTGGAATGAGAATAATCTGTTCCTAAAACAGGACCCATTACAGCTACCGGATTAACTGTTGAAAGTTCAAGATTGCCGATTTACATTTACTGGCAATGATCCATCCGGCGCAGGGTGGGTCTGGTATTCCAGAACCCCGACGATCAGTTTTTTATGCCTACAGTGGAAGACGATATTGCCTTCGGTCCCCGGAATTACGGCATGGACGAGGGGGACATCAAAATCAAAA
>BNVB01000101.1 GCA_025997795.1 Spirochaetia bacterium
CTGACATTCCAGCGCCGCCGCCAGCGCCCGGGCCGCATGATCCTCCAGATTAAGCGGCGCATTCCAGAAGGCAATAATAGCGTCCCCTTCGTATTTGTCGATGGTGCCGCCCGAATCCTGGATAATGTTGGAAAGGAGGGTTAGATAATCGTTTAACAGCTCTTTAAGCTGGTCCGGATCGAGGCTTTCTGAAATGGTCGTAAAACCCTGGACATCGGAAAAAAATATGCTTATTTCCCGCCGCTCGCCCCCAAGCCGCAGTTGGCTTGGATTACTAATCAACTGATCAATATAAATGGGACTTAGGTACTGGCTAAAAGCGGATTTGATAAACCGCCTCTGGCTGCCCTCTGTGGCATAGTTGTAAATGGTGCCGCTCAGAAAAGAAACCAGAAGCCCCGTCAAGGGCAGAACCAGGGGAAACCAAATACACAGAAAGTGGTAGGCAACAAGGGAAAAAACCACAATGAGCGCGGCTATCAATGCTGTTCCGCCAATGGAAAAATACAGCTTGCCGTTAAAAAGAACCAATACCGTAACGGCAAGAACAAAAACAAAAAGCGTAACCCAGTCTGCCCAGCGGGGTATTTCCCGGATAAAATCGCCGCTTAGGATATTGTCCAGCATGGTAATGTGAATCCCCATGCCGGGATACACCGACTCCAGGGGATTACTGCAAATATCAAAAAGTCCCGGCGCGTAAAAACCAAAGAACACATACTTGTCCCGGAATTCTTCCGGATAGTAAACCGGGTCTTTACCATCTGCCAGGGCGCCGGCGCTTTTAAGAATATCAGCGGCGCTGTAGGGAATATAACGGTTAAGGCTTCCCCTGAAACGGAGTATGCTCTTTCCCTGGCTGTCCACCGGAATGGTATAACTTGTTCCATCGGTGTTGTCCCATTCAATGCGGCTTTCTTTTTTGTTGTATACGATTGTTTCGCTGCCCCCTGAAGCCAAAAGAGACGCTGCGGAAAGGCCCGGTACCGCCTTGCCGTCAAAGTTGACAAAGAGCCGGGCCCGGCGGTTAATGCCGTCAAAGTCTTCGGCATTGGTTACATTGCCCAGGGCCGCGGCGCTGGCGCTAAGACCCGGAATGGGAAACTGCGCTCCCACCCGTTCTACGCTTAGCGTTCGACTCTTAGTTAGATCGTAATTGTCTATGACCGGATCAAAACCACCAGGATTAAAGAGGGGCTTTTTTAGATCCGCCGGCCAGGTTTCGGAACTTCCCGTCTGGGTACTAAAAAACACCGTCTGCACCACCCTGCCGTAATCCTTTGATGCTTTAATAAAGGTATCATCATCACGGTACAGGGAAGGTTCCGAAAAGAGCACATCAAAAGCCAGCGATTTGGCGCCGCCGGCATTCATGTATTTTGTTATTTCCGCATAGGCTTCCCGGGGCCAGGGCCAGGACCAGCCTTTTTCCCGGCTGCCCCAGTCTATGCTGTTTTGGTCCAGGAGGATCACCACAATTTCGTCAGAGGGTTTATAGGAATTGGCAAAAAGTTTTACCCGGAAATCGTAGGCCTTGTATTCAAGGTAATCAAAGACGTGAAAAAACTCCAGCGCGCCCACGACCGCAAAAATGAGGAAAACAGCAATACCCGCAGCGGCTGCTTTTTTTACTTTCATATTCTGTACTTCCTTTTAGCGGAAGGCTGTGCTAAAACGGCTGGTACGGTAAGAGCGGGTGTCGTTTACCTTGTACTTACGGATACTCTTGTTTACGTTGGTAATCCGGGCCGCCGGAGCAGGATGCGTTTTGCCAAAACCCTTCCCGCCTTCCTGCTTTTGTTCCAGGGATTGGAGCATTTCCAGAATACCCTGGGGCTGGTATCCCGCAGAAGCAAGCAGCGAAAGGGCGGCGGCATCGGCGTCAAATTCCTGGGATTGGGAAAAACCGTCAAGTACCATGGTGGTGATTATTTCGTTCACCGAGTCTCCCAAGATGGCCGCAAATTCACCGGCGCTCCGGCCGAGTTCCTCTTTTGAATAGTTCAGCGCCGCATCCATATAGCGGCTGTTTCGGATCGAGCTTAGGGCATGGCGGAGCTGTATGTGGGCTATTTCATGTGCAATAACCGAAGCCAGGGCATCTTCCCCCGAGGCACAGGCAATAAGCCCCCGGGTAACAAAGATATGACCGCCGGGAGTGGCAAAAGCATTGATTTCGTTTGTGTCAAGAATTGCCACATGGTAACCCTTGTAAATATCGGGCCGGGGCGAATTGATCACAATGGTACTGCAAATCTTGTTAAGGTAATTTTGAAGCGCCCGGTTTTGATAAATGGTATACCGGCCCGCTATGTCCGCCGCTACCGCCCGGCCAATGTAGTATTCGTTTTCCGGGGTAAGATTGTCCGCCGCTTTGAGGGATTCGGCAAGGGTACCAAGACGGCCTATTTTGGCGGCGGTTTCTCTATCGGCGCCCAAGACACCGGCCACATCCCCCCAATTCAGGGGAACCAGGTGTTTTGCCGGCAAACATACAAACAGAACGGTTAAAAGAAGTGTATATTTTTTCATGTCATTCCCCCTTAACCAAATGACCTTCTTCGATAAAAGACAAAAGGTCGCTGTCGGAAACCGTTATCTGTTCCATGGCATCTACCGCCGTATAGTTCAGGGTCTTGCTGTTTTTTTTGTACTCCGTTTCTGTTTCCTGGGAAAACCCTTTTCCCGCCAGGGCAATTTCATTGGCCGATGCATTGGTTGTATTGCCCTGGGCAGAGAGCCGCTTGGTGGTTAAACTGGAATACGCAATCCAGCCGCTTACATTACCCGTAGTTTGAACCTGTATCCATTTTTTGTTGTTCACCGCCAATACGCGCACGGTTTCTCCATACTTAACCGTTCCGGTGGTAGAGGCAAAAAAACCGGTGGACGATTTAAGGGCGGCGGAATTGACATTCACATACATGGTATCGCCCTTTTTTTGGGCAAAGACCCCGGTTACGCACAAACAGAACAGAACCGCAAAGATGCTTTTTTTCATAAAGTCTCCTTATCCTTAAAATCCTTAAAGGATGTTTTACTATCCTTTTTCATAGGGCTGGCCGGAAGCCCGCGGAGCATAATCCTTGCCGCTAAAGAACACCAGGGTTATTAAGGTAATCGCATAGGGCAAAAGACTAAAAAATTCCGAGGGAAGAAATTTGAGGGATTCAAAATTAATGATATACACCGCCAGCGCCGCAGAGGTTCCAAAGAGCAGGGACGAACCAAGCACCCCCAGGGGAAGCCAGCGGCCAAAGGAAACCGCCGCTAGGGCGATAAACCCCTTGCCGTTAATGGTGGTTACCATGTACTGGATTGTCTGGGTAAGTACAAGGCACCCCCCGGCAAGACCTGCCAGAAGTCCCGAAATAAGCACGGCGGTATACCGGTAACGGATCACATTAATCCCCGCAGAGGCCGCCGCCTGGGGGTGTTCCCCGCAGGAACGGAGCCGGAGCCCCCAGGGCCGCTTGTACAACACAAACCAGGAAACAACAAGCACTGCCAGGGCAATAAACGCCGTGGGATAAATTCCTCCCAGCCAGGGCATCATGCCCAGCTTAAAGGGTTCTGTCCGTTCCTGCCGGAAGATTATCTGGCAAAGAAACACGGTGGCCCCGGTAGAAAGCAGGTTAAGGCCCGTGCCGGAAATAACCTGATCGGCCTTAAGGGTTATGGAAGCATAGGCGTGAATAAGCGAAAAAACAGCGCCAACAATGGCAGCCATAAGCAAAGCAAAGGGAACGGAAAAAACGCCAAACTGAACTTCCAGGAGCCGGTGGCTGGTGGCGGCAGCCATGGCGCCAAAGGCCATGAGCCCTTCCAGGGCAATGTTTACCACCCCGGCCCGTTCGCAGATCATTCCGCCAATGGCGGCAATTAGAATGGGGGCCACGATCATCAATATAGAAGGAAGCATACCCAAAAGGGCATATAAAAAGCTGTTCATGTTTTTGCTCCTTTAGACGCCGTTTCCGGCAAAGGCCCCGTGTCCGCTTCGTTCCGCCGGGCCTTTTCTTTCATCTGCCAGTCCAGGATAATCCGTACCCCTGCCCGGAGCGAGATAAATACCACCACCAGCCCCATGATAATTGAAGCGATCTCCTTGGGGATCTGCCGGGACTGCATCAAGGGCTGGGCAGATTTAAGCATACCAAAAAGCATTCCCGCCAGGGCCGTACCCCAGGCGGTACTGTTCCCCACCAGGGCCACGGCAATACCGTCAAAACCATACCCGTCCTGACCGGCAAGCACCCGGCCATAGCTGAATGATCCCAGGGCTACGATGGCTCCCGCCAGGCCGGCAAAGGCTCCGGCTATGGCCATGGACGCGGTAATGCTGCTGTTAACACTGATGCCGCCATATTTGGCGGCGTCTTTGTTAAGCCCCGTGGCCCGCAGGGAATAACCCAGCCGGGTTTTTCCCATGACTACCCAATAAAACAAAATTGCCGCCAGGGTAAACCAAATGCCATAGTTAAGCCGCGAATTGTTGGTTATGGATTCCAACAGGGGACTGCGGAGCAGCGCCGTTTTGGGAAAGTCCGGAATACGGTAGGTGTTGGCGCCGGGTATGTTAATGGTAACAAGCCGTGAACCAAAAAGAGCAATGTAGTTCATCATGATGGTGGCCACCACTTCTGACACGCTGAACCTGGCCTTAAACCAGCCCACTACTCCGCCCCAAAGGGCGCCTGCCGCAAGGGCGGCGCAGATTGCCAAAAACCAGTGCAGTACCGGGATTTGGGGACCAAAGGCCGCCACCAGCTGGGCTGCGGTAAGGCCCACAATGTACTGGCCTTCTGCGCCAATGTTAAAAAGCCCGGTCCTGGCGGCAAAACCCATGGAAAAACCGCAGAGGATAAGCGGCATGGATACCACAAACCATTCGCCAATGTAACGAACATTCCATATCCATTCACCCTGGCGGTTTTGAGAAAGGCCGGTAATTACCTGAACAATGGCGGAATACATACCCGCGGGGTTTCTTCCCACGATAAGGATTAGCAGTGTCGCCACCAGGAAACCCAGCAGCACCACCGCCGCCGATACCAGGGCATCGGAACGGGTAAGCGCATCCAGTACTCCTTCTTTAAGCGACAGGCCCTTTATGGATTTTTTACTCATGCTTCTACCCCCGCCATCATGGCGCCGATGCGCCGTTCATCCGCTTCTTCCGCAGGAACCACACCCACTATCCGGCCCTTGGAAACAGCGGCAATGCGGTCGCAGAGGGCCATAATTTCGTCCAATTCAAAGGATACCAGCAGTACCGCCCGGCCCTTGTCCCGCTCTTCTACAATACGGCGGTGAATGTATTCAATGGCCCCCACATCAAGCCCCCGTGTGGGCTGGGATACAATAAGCAAATCCGGGGAAAGGTCAATCTCCCGGGCAATGACCGCCTTTTGCTGATTGCCGCCGGACATTCCTGCGGCAAAAGTTGCCGGACCGTTTCCTGCCCGTATATCAAATTCGCCTATAAGGGTATCAGCATGTTTGGCGATAACAGGAAAGCGGAGAAAACCAAAGCGGCTGGAATAGGGCGGCTTCCGGTAACTTTTAAGGACAAGGTTTTCGTCCAGCCGGAACGCAAGGATAAGTCCGTGTTTGTGCCGGTCTTCGGGAACAAGGCCCAGGCCGTCTTCATTCCGCTGGCGTATGCTTTCCCGGGAAATGTCGTGGTCCTTTAAGAGGATGCGGCCGGTTTTAACCGGACTTAGGCCGGCAATAGCCGCCACCAGTTCCGATTGGCCGTTGCCGTCCACTCCGGCGATGCCCACGATTTCTCCGGCACGGACTTCCAGCGAAAGGCCGTTTACCGCGGGAGTTCCCTTGGCGCCGGTAACGGTAAGGTTTTCTATTTTTAGGACAAGTTCCCCCGGTTTGGGAGGTTTTTTTTCGATACGGAAATTGACTGCCCGGCCTACCATCATTTCTGCCAGCTGGTTTTCGCTGGCATCTTTGACCATCACAGTCCCAATATATTTTCCCCGGCGCAGAACCGTACAGCGGTCTGCGGCGGCTTTTATTTCCCGCAGTTTGTGGGTTATAAAAACAATGGTTTTTCCCTCCGCTTTGAGGCGGTTAAAGATATCCAAAAGTTCATCGATCTCCTGGGGAGTAAGCACGGCGGTGGGTTCATCAAAGATAAGAATATCCGCATTACGGTAGAGTATTTTGAGTATCTCCACCCGCTGCTGCATTCCTACGGTAATGTTTTCTATTTTTGCCCTGGGGTCTACATCAAGGCCGTAGGTTTCGGAAAGTTTTGCCACCCGTTCTTCGGCGGCTTTTAAGTCCAGGTTACCCCAGGGTTTATTGAGGAGGGGAATCGATGTACGGGGTTCCATGCCCAGGACGATATTTTCGGTAACGGTAAAATTATGGACCAGCTTAAAGTGCTGGTGTACCATGCCGATACCCAGGGCCGTGGCATCGTTCGGCCCCCGGATAAGGGCTTCTTTGCCCCGGATTTTTATATGTCCGCTGTCATACC